>PWUP01000025.1 GCA_003562535.1 Gammaproteobacteria bacterium
CCTTTTGAGCTGGTACGCGACCCCGATATTGATGTTGTTGTGGAATTGATTGGCGGTATCGAACCGGCACGGCAATTGATTTTGGAAGCCATTGCCCAAGGTAAGCACGTCGTTACGGCGAATAAAGCCTTAATTGCGTTACACGGTAATGAGATTTTCGCTGCCGCCCACCAACAGGGGGTGATGGTGGCCTTTGAAGCCGCTGTGGCAGGCGGCATCCCGATTATCAAAGCCCTGCGTGAGGGGCTGGCGGGTAACCAAATCGAATGGCTGGCCGGTATTATCAACGGCACCAGCAATTTCATTCTTACCGAAATGCGCGATAAGGGGCGGGATTTTGCCGAGGTGCTGGCTGAGGCGCAGGCGCTGGGCTATGCGGAGGCTGATCCCACGTTCGATATTGAAGGCATTGACGCTGCGCATAAATTAACCATCTTGGCCTCGATTGCTTTTGGTATCCCGTTGGCGTTTGACCGAGTGTACACCGAAGGCATTGCCCATGTGAGTCGGCAGGATGTCCAGTACGCTGAAGAACTTGGTTATCGCATCAAGCACTTAGGTATTGCCCGCCGGGTAGCCGAGGGTATTGAGTTGCGGGTTCACCCGACGCTGATTCCCGAACGACGCCTGATTGCCAATGTGAATGGGGTGATGAACGCGATTTTAGTCAAAGGCGACGCCGTGGGTTCGACCCTGTATTACGGTGCCGGTGCCGGTGCTGAGCCAACCGCTTCAGCCGTGGTCGCGGATCTGGTCGATGTGGTGCGCACTTTAACCGCTGATCCGGGTAATCGGGTGCCGCATCTGGCGTTTCAAGCTGATCACATTACCGACGTGCCGCTGTTGCCCATCGAGCAGGTGATAACAGCGTATTATCTGCACATGCAGGCAGAGGACCGGCCCGGTGTGATGGCGGAGATCACCGGTGTGTTGGCGGATCAGGGGATCAGTATTGAAGCCTTGATTCAAAAGCAATCGGCACCGGGTAGCTCTGTCGTGCCGGTGATTATGCTGACCCATCGTGTGCGTGAACAGCACTTAGTGCGGGCGGTGGAGCAGATCGAAGCCATGGACGCCATCACCGGTAGCGTGACCCGGATTCGTTTGGAACGTTTGAATGCCGATTAACTCATGGCGGTGACCATTGTCCGTCATCATGCCAGCGACTGGCCGGAGTTGCCGGTATCGCCATTACTGCGCCGCATCTATGCCCACCGCTCGATTCGTTCGGCTGAGGAACTGATCCATACCCTAGATCGTTTGCCCGATCCGGCCACACTGACGGGAATGGAGGCTGCGGTCGCTCTGCTGGAACGGGCGATGCGCACCCAACAGCGCATTGTCATCGTGGCCGATTATGATGCCGATGGGGCCACCAGTTGTGCGCTGGCGGTCAAGGCGTTACAGGCTATGGGGGCCCAGAGCGTGAGTTATGTGGTGCCGAATCGCTTTGATTATGGTTATGGCCTGACGCCAGAGAGCGTGGCGCTGGCCGCCGAGCAGCAGCCCGACCTGCTGGTGACGGTGGACAATGGCGTTGCCAGCGTCGAGGGGGTGGCGGCGGCTAAACAGCGGGGTTGGCAGGTTCTGGTCACCGATCACCACTTGCCGGGTGCCACATTACCGGCTGCCGATGCCATCGTGAACCCCAATCTGCCCAACGATGCCTTTCCCAGTCGCCATCTGGCCGGTGTTGGGGTGATGTTCTATGTGCTCTCGGCATTGCGTAGCCGCTTACGAGCCAGTAGCTGGTTTGCCGAACGGGGGATTGCTGTGCCCAATATGGGTCAATTTCTCGATTTGGTGGCCTTTGGCACGGTGGCCGATGTGGTTCAGCTTGATCAGGTCAATCGAATTTTAGTGGATCAAGGGCTGCGACGTATCCGTGCTGGGTGTACGTGTCCGGGCATTATCGCCTTATGTGAGATCGCCCAGCGCGATCCCGCAGGCTTAACGGCTAAAGACATCGGGTTTGCTTTAGGACCACGGCTGAATGCCGCAGGGCGCTTGGACGATATGGCTTTAGGGATTCGCTGTTTACTGAGCGATACTCTGTCCCATGCACGGGGTTACGCCGCTGAACTGAATCGGTTTAACCGCGAGCGCCGCGATATTGAAGGTGAGATGCTGCATCATGCGTTGGATCAATTGGCCGCGCAATCCAGCGCTGAGTTACCGTTGGGTCTGTGTTTATACGATTCGCGTTGGCACCAAGGGGTGATTGGGATTTTAGCCTCACGAGTGCGCGAGCGCACCCATCGTCCCGTGGTTGCGTTTGCCCCCGATAAAAACGGCCAGATCAAAGGTTCGGCGCGTTCCATAGCCGGTTTGCATATCCGTGATGTGTTCGCCGCGATTGCGACGGATCATGCTGGCCTGATCACCGCATTCGGCGGTCATGCTATGGCGGCGGGACTGAGTTTGGAACGCTCGCAGTTGGCCGCGTTTCAAGCGGCCTTTGATGCCGAAGTGCGGCGCCGTACTAACCCCGAAGATTTCACTGGGGTGGTGTACTCAGACGGTGAACTCACGGCAGAGCAACTGTCACTGCCGGTTGCTGAGTCCCTGCAAGCCGCTGGCCCTTGGGGGCAGGGGTTTCCCGAGCCTTTATTTGATGGCCTGTTTACCATTGTGTCTGGCCAAGTCTTGCAGGACAAGCATTTAAAATTAGTGCTGAATCCGGCTAATAGCCGCCATATCATCGACGGCATTGCCTTTAATCAGGCCGCTGATTTTGGCGTTCCCCAACCGGGTCAGAAGGTGTGTCTCGCTTACCGCCTAGAAGTCAATGAGTGGCGTGGTCGCCGCAGTGCTCAGTTGGTGATTGAGGCTATCTGCCGCTAACAGGCCTAGAGGGCAAAGTTCACGCCTGCATAAAACCGGTCAAGACATTGACGGTATTGACCCCAATGGCATCAACCGCATAGCCACCTTCCATGACGAATAATGTCGGTAAGCCCAGACGCGCTAAACGCTGGCCGAGGCGGGGATAGTCTGCGCTATCCAGTAAAAATTGCGAAATGGGATCTCCCTTATAGGTATCCACGCCTAAAGAGATCACGAGGGCATCGGGGGCATAAGCGGTAATGCGCTCACAGGCCGACTCCAAAGCGGCAAACCAAGTGCTCGCATCGGTTCCCCAAGGCAAGGGGTAATTGGCATTAAAGCCTTCACCGGCACCCAGTCCAGTTTCATCCGCATAACCGAGAAAATAGGGGAATTCTTGGCGTGGGTCACCGTGTAGCGACAACACCAACACATCATCACGGGCGTAGAAAATCGCTTGGGTGCCGTTGGCATGGTGATAATCGACATCCAACACCGCCACCCGAGCGGCACCTTGATCCAGAAAGGCTTGAGCGGCAATCGCGGCATTATTGAGAAAACAATACCCGCCGTAATAATCCGCCGCGGCATGATGACCTGGTGGCCGACACAAAGCAAACGCCGCCCGTTCCCCTGAGGCAATCCACTGCTGGGCGGTGAGCGCCACATAAGCGGAGCGGGTCACCGCTTGCCACGTTCCGGGAGTAATCGGGGTGCCTGCATCAAAGGAAAAATACGACAGCTTGCCGTCAATGGCCTCGGGTTCGATATCACTGCGCATTCCCCGAATCGGCCAGTTCAGGGGTAAAGCGTGATGGTCGCTACCGTGTTCCTCAACCCAGGCGTCCCAAGCGGATTGTAAAAAGGCCAGATAATTCGGGGCATGGATTCTGGCTAAAGGCGCAATGCCAAACTCCTGAGGCTCCAACACCGGCCCGAGCTGGCTGGCACGGACATGGCTGATCACCAGATCGGCGCGCTCAGGTTTTTCAAAACACGGCAGTAACTGACCGTCCATCAGCTCAAGGTTACCGTGCTGTAAACGGTGGGTATCCGTATAAATGGTTTTCATTGATGGGTGTCAGAACCTGTCCAAGTCAAGCGAAATAAATCGAGGCGCCGGTCTTTGAGATTGGTCACCGAACCTTCGTTACGCAGAATTTTAAGCTGTTCGAGATTGAGATCCGAAAACATCATCATCTCAGTGTTCGGGGTGGTTTCCGACAGCACGGCATCGTGCGGAAAGGCAAAATCGGACGGCGAGAACACCGCCGATTGCGCATATTGCACATCGAGGTTATCAATCGACGGCAAATTGCCCACACTGCCACAAATGACCACATAACATTCGTTTTCAATCGCCCGAGCCTGAGCGCAATGGTGTACTCGCAGAAAGCCGTTTTTGGTGTCCGTCCAAAAGGGTACAAATAAGATGTCCATGCCGCGGGCAGCCAGCAAACGCGGTAATTCTGGCATTTCGACATCGTAGCAAATGAGGATACCAATGCGACCGGCATCGGTGTCAAATAGATGTAAGCCGTCACCGCCCTCGATGACCCAATCTTGGCGTTCTTGAGGAGTAATATGCAGTTTTTGCTGATGTTCCACGCGACCATTGCGATGACACAGATACGCGACATTCAGCAGCCGCCCTTGTGGGTCTTGTTCGACCAAGGAGCCAGCAATAATATTGATATTGTAAGCAACCGCCATGCGGGATATTTCTTGCTTGAACTGCGGGGTGAACTGGGCGAGAAAACGGATTGCCGCGGCTGAATCCCCTTGTGCGGTTAAGCCCATCAGCGGGGTGTTAAACAGTTCGGGAAATACCGCGAAATCACTGCGATAATCGGATAGGGTGTCAACAAAATACTCGACTTGTTGCAACACCGCGTCCACATCATTAAATTCGCGCATCTGCCACTGCACCGCCCCCACACGGACATGGGTTTTATAGTACGCAGCAAGCGGGCTAGGCGGTTCGTAGAGAATATTATCCCATTCCAACAACGTCGCATAACCTTGAGACTTTTGATCTTCAGGCAGATAAGCGCGCAGCAGACGTGTGACTTTAAATTCGTTAGCGAGCTGAAACGAGAGGATGGGATCATACAGCTCGTGGCGACTGACCTTGGCAATGTACTCCGTCGGCGACAGTTCCTCAGCGTGCTGATAATAACCGGTGATGCGTCCGCCGGCCAGAATAGCGCGTAAATTCAGTGAACGGCAGAGTTCTTTGCGGGCATCATACAGTCGTCGTCCTAAGCGATACCCTCGATAATCGGGATGAATCAGCACATCCAGCCCATATAAGGCATCGCCGTTTGGATTGTGCCGAATCTCAGTGTGTGAATCTTGCAGATCATGGTAGGTATGCGGATTGGAAAACTGGCTGTAATCGACCCGCAACGTCAGCGCCATACCCACCAACTGCCCATCGTCTTCAATGACAATCTGTCCTGCCGGGAACAAACGGATTAAGGCATTGATTGTGGACTGCGACCAGGCTCCACCGAGATCGACATAGACTTGATCCATTAACTGTTTAAGCTGTGGATAATCGCTGGTCTCTAGGTTGCGCAACCGCAGATGTAACGGTTCAGAGTGGATAGGCATGGCCGTTGCACTACTGCACTAAGGTCACAGCACTGCCTGCATGACGGACGACCTTCTCACTCACGCTGCCGACAAGCAGCGATTGCATCCGCGACAGACCACGGCGCCCCATGACCACTAAGGTATCGGGGTGCTGGTGAACATAATGAATAATCTCTTCGGCCGGATCACCCATGGTGACGACTTCCTCGGCCTGTGTGCCGATGTCACCCATCACTTGGCGAGCTTTGTCCATCGCTGCGCGTGCCGCACTGTGCTCAATATGTTGAATCTCGTCGTCAGAGAGCTTGGACATATTCATAAGCATGGATGATTGCGCGGGCATGACAAACATCAAGGTGACGGTGCACTGAGTCGCGGTGGCGAGTCTGGCTCCAAACTGGGCGGCGCGGTTAGCACCCTCAGAACCATCGACGGGGATAAGTACTGTTTCAAAATCAACCATTGACACATTCACTGTTTTTTGCTCCGGTTCTTTGATGACTTGGGTAGTCAATTCGGGACTGCGATTGCTATCCGCGCTGGCAGTTCCACTTACTCAGCCGCTTGGCCATAGTCTAGGTGTAAACCGAGCACATCGATCGCCTGCTCCGGATTGATCAATAGACCGAACAGGGTCGCAAAGTCCAACGGATTAGGTGGTTCCAGCCGCAGGCTCAATGGAGCGGTGCCGTGGGGCACATCCCGGATAAACTGTTCAATCGCCGTCGCCATAGTCTGTACTCGGGCATCGCCCGCAATCCCTAAATCCACAAGCTGCCCTCGCAGCTCACCGACGAGTCGCTCGATCAATCCTTCGAGGCTTTGCTGTTCTTCAGCCGCCACAGTGTCCAGAACAGTACCAATAAACCCCAAGTCCTGATAACGCAGTTCGGCATGCAGGATACCGGACGGGATAGCACTGGGATCATCCATGAATAGCGCGGTCATCACATCGTCCATATACAATCCTGCCACGCGCAAACTCAGGTCAATCTGGCCAAGGTCGACAAACTCCACCCACGAATGGGCAAGATCGAATAACCCCGTGGATTCATCCAGCGTATAGGCTAATTGCATATTGATGACTAACTGCTCTAAACCCAGTGCTTTAATCCATTCTTCCTCGTCTAAATCCTCTAGGGGAACCACTAAACCCTGTACAGTGGTCTCAAGGTAAGCGGGGGGACTATCACGCACAATGGCATCCCAATCAATGCGCTCTACAATCCAGCGATCTACAGACAGCACCAAGGGCTCGCCGGGTATGTCGTCACTGAGCCGGAGGTCTTCCACGATAAACCCCTGTTCACCCAATGGCTGAGCGGAAGACCAACTCAAGGTACCTGGCGGAGCGGTAGTGGCGATTGCCAATAAGGTGTCATAGGCGGATAAGCCGGTGATATCGATCCAAGGCTCTGGTGCATCGTGATCATACTCATCGGTATCCGTCCAACGCGGTGCATCGGCACTGATGAACACATGAGCCGGAGCAGTGCCGCCACCGAACGTCCCCACCCAAACGGCATAGGCCCCTGGAGAGCCACTCAGCGTGACAGCGGGGTGGTATTGATAGGTGTCGTCATTGCACAGCCACTCGCCCTCTGGCGTGTGTACGACTAAGGTGGTGTCGCTGTCGGATAGGGCGTATACACTCGGTGCGCTCACGCGGCCATCCAGTTCGATGACCACATCCGGTTGCTCGGCATTAATATAGCCTGTACACCCCAAACCCAAGCCATCCGCTTGGTCTGATCCGCCGGCTAACAAGGCAATCGGATAGGGATCGGGTTCAAAGTCACGAGTAAACCGCACCGTCTCATATAATGGGGGAGCAGTAACTTCAAACCTTGGTATAATCTGCCACTGCGGATTGAGTTCCGAGATCAGTAACCGAGCCGGTTGAAATTCTTCCAGCGAATATAAACCGACCCAGATGGCATAACGACCGGGAGCCGGTTTGCTAATTTCAACCAAAGGGTTATAACCGTAACTGTCATCATTGCACAGCCAATCCCCGTTAGGTGCCCGCACCACTAATGTGGTGTCGGCTTCTGCTATCGCATAGATATTCAGGGGTTGCCGTGGTCGATTAAACGTCAGGGTGGCATCCGGAGCATCGGGATTAATATAACCAACGCAGTCTGATCCTAAACTACGGGCATCAAAATAACCGCCAGCATCCAAGTGAATCACTTGGGGGTCGGGCATAAAGCCAGCACTGAGATTCAGATCGGCATAAACCCCCGAGGCTTGGTAATTTTGCGCCATTACGGCCATACTAGAGCCAAGCAACAGCACAGCCACTGTTGACACAATTTTGTTGTTTATATGCATAATGGGTCTCCATCACCAGTATCACAAAGCCATCCGAGTCGCTTAACCGTTTCCGCAACGAGAGAATGCTATGCCACAACCCACAGTATTAGTGATTGGTGCGACTGGCGCTCAAGGTGGCAGTGTAGCACGCCATTTGTTGCATCAACAGCGTTTTAAGGTGCGAGCACTGACCCGCAATCCCCAGTCACAGCGCGCCCAAGCGATGCGCCAGGCGGGAGTCGAAGTGGTCTATGGAGATCTCGATGATATCGACAGCCTGCGCACTGCGCTCATCGATTGCCAAGCCGTATTTGGCGTCACCAATTACTGGGAACATTACGAGTTGGAATACACGCAAGGCCGTCAGCTCGTCGAAGCCATCATTACTTCGCGGGTTCGGCATATTATTCTCAGCACCCAGCCACCCGCCAGTACAATCAGTTCACGCACTTTAGCGGTGCCGCCCTATGATCTCAAGGCGCATTTAGAGGCGTATGTCCGCGATACGGCTTTGCCGGCCAGTTTTGTCCATATCGCCTTTTATTACGAAAATTTTTTACGCACGTTTCTACCTCAGCGCCACGCTGATGGGCATTACGTTATCCATCTGCCCCTAGACGATACACCATTAGCCGCTGTGGCTGCTGCCGATATTGGGGGAGTAGTTGCGGCGATGTTTGCCGACCCTGAGACGTTTATTGGCCAAACGGTCAACATTGTCGGCGATCAGCGACCGCTCGCCGATTATGCGCGGATCATGAGTGAATGCTCTGGTCTGCCGATCCACTATCAACCGCTGCACTATACGGAATTTGCTCAACTCGCCTTGCCGAATGCCAGTGACTGGGCCGCTCAATTTGAATTTAACCGCCGTTACGCCCAGGATCACAGTGCGGATATCGCCCGCTGCCGACAACGGTACCCCGCGCTGCGTGCATTTACCGCATGGTTACACCCGCAGGCGGCAAAGTTTCAGGCTCGGCTACTGCAATAGTGGTCAAATACCGCCTTAACCTGCTAGGATTTCAGCTTGGAATAACCAATCCATTGAGTTGTGATGCTGTCATGTCTAATAACCACGCTAAAGTAGCCCTGTCGCGCCGTGATTTTTTAGTTTTCTCAGGAGGATGCGCCGCATTAGCGGGTCTAGGTGCACCGGCACTGGCTGAGGCCCAGTCTTCGCTGCACTACCAAGTCAATGCGTACATCCAGTCGCTGCGCCGTTCTGGTCGGATTCCTCGTGATGAACGCACTGCTTGGTCAGTGTATGATTTCACGACGGGTACTAAATTAGTCGCTATCAATGAAGAGCGACCTTTGCAAGCGGCGAGCATGCTTAAACCCTTTGTCGCTCAAGCGTATTTTTATCGACATATCGCGGATCGCCAAGGGTTCCCCTATACCAACGGCGTCCGACAACGAATGACTGCGATGATCCGTGACAGTTGCAATAGCGAGACCAATTACTTCATCACCCGCGCCGGAGGATCACCGGGTGGTTTACAGCGTCTGTTGCAACAACGTGCCGGTGGCGTGTTCCAGCAAACCCGAATTGTTGAATACATCCCCCAAAGTGGACGCACCTACCGTAACCAAGCCTCAGCACGCGATTACAGTCGGTATCTATTCGCCACTTGGAATGAGCGCATGCCGATGAGCAAGGAAGTTTTGCATTATATGGGATTACCTAATGGCAATCGCATTGTACGAGGCGCTACAGGCATCCCCTCAGGAACTAAGCTGTATCATAAAACCGGCTCTACCGCACGGCTGTGTGGTGATATGGGGATTGTAGTTGCGCAGGGTCGCAATGGTCGCCCCTATCCCTATACGTTTATCGGCATCATCGATAAAAGCCAACGCACGAATCAGTACACCTCTTGGATTCGTGATCGAGGTAATGTGCTGCGAGAGGTTTCCAGTCTGGTCTATGCCTTTATGAAGCAACGCCATAATTTGGTGTAACCCTAAAACGTATCACTAAGGGGTAGTTATGATTGAACAATACTCCGATCTACTGCTGATCGTCGATGTACAAAATGATTTCTGCCCAGAGGGGGCGTTGGCCGTACCGGAGGGGGATCAAGTCGTCCCAGTGATTAATCGCTTGCAGTCGCGTTTTACCCATCGGGTGCTCACCCAAGATTGGCACCCACTCGGTCATTCTTCGTTTGCCAGTGCCCATCCTGGCACCCAGCCTTTCCAAACCATCGAGGCTGATTACGGGACGCAAGTCCTGTGGCCGGATCACTGCGTACAAGGAACTCCCGGTGCCGCTTTTCACAGCAATCTAGCCACCAGTGGTGCAGAACTGATTATCCGTAAAGGATTTCGTAAAACTCTCGATTCGTACTCAGCGTTTTTTGAAAATGATCAAACCACCCCAACCGGCTTAACCGGCTATCTGCGTGAGCGTGGTTTTAAGCGCGTGTATTTGTGTGGTCTGGCTACGGATTATTGCGTTGCGTGGTCAGCTCTGGATGCCCGCAAACAAGGCTTTGCCGCTGTGGTCATTGAAGACGCCTGTCGGGCTATCGATCTGAACGGCTCACTCGCTCAAGCCAAACAGCAGTTGACTGATGCGGGTGTTCATCTGCTCAGCAGCGACCAACTGGGCGTTTAAATGTCCATGTTGCAAGCACGCATCTACCGCATGATCGAACGGCTGATTGCCTTCGATACCGTATCCCGCCATTCTAATCGGGCTTTGATCGACTATGTACGGGATTACTTAGACGAGCATGGGATCAACAGCACTTTAGTGCCGAGTGATGATGGCCGTAAAGCCAATTTATACGCCAGTATCGGTCCGGCAGTGGCCGGTGGTGTGGTCTTGTCGGGACATACCGATGTGGTACCGGTTGATGGCCAGCCTTGGAGCAGTGACCCTTTCCAGATGACAGAACGTGATGGGCGGCTGTATGGGCGTGGCAGTTGCGATATGAAAGGGTTCCTCGGCGTGGTATTGGCGCTGGTGCCTGAGATGACCACGCTGCGCAAACCCATTCACTTGGCTTTAAGCTACGATGAGGAAGTGGGTTGCCAAGGGGCACCGCGCTTGATCCAAGCTATGGTTGAGAACATACCTCAGCCTGCGGCAGTGATTGTCGGTGAACCGACCCTGATGCAACCGATTACAGCCCATAAAGGCATCACTTGCCTACGCACCACGGTTACGGGTCATGAAGCGCACTCTAGCCAAACCCATCGCGGTGCCAGTGCTGTGATGCATGCGGCGCGCTTAATCACTTGGTTGGATGATTTGGCTCGGCAACGCGCTGCACAAGGCCCGTTTGTCGCCGGCTTGGAACCGGCTTACACCACCGTGCATGTGGGTGTGGTCAATGGCGGCACGGCGGTGAACATCATGGCGCGGCATTGTGTATTTGATTGGGATATCCGCCATGTGCCGGGCGATGAACCGGAAGCGATTATCGAGAACTTCCATGCCTATAGCCGTGAACATATCGAACCCAGTTTACAGGCCATAGCGCCAAACGCTGGAGTCAGCACTGAGGTGGTGGTGCAAGCCCCCGCGTTGGCAGAAACCGCTGACAACTCAGCCAGCGAGTTGGTACGCAGTTTAACCGGCAGCAATACGACGTATAAAGTGGCCTTTGCTGCTGAAGGGGGCTTGTTCCAGCACGTCGGCTGGCCCACGGTCTTATGCGGACCGGGTTCGGTGGATCAAGCCCATCAAGCCGATGAATTCGTCAGCCTAGAACAGATCGAGCAGTGCCGCCAATTCATTCAGCGGCTGATTCAACGGCTGTCATACGACTTAACACCATAAGGCGCTGATCGGCGTCTCTGGGCTGAAGCGATGGGCTACCTGAGCTTGGAACAGCTCGGCAGTCGCCAGGGCATCGGTCAAGGCGTGGTGCGCTCCATACTGCGGTAAACCATAGCGCGTGCGCGTACTGGCCAAACGAATCGAGGCGTGGCGGCGACCGATCAGGTGGCGCAGTAAGCGGTGCAGATGAGTGCGGTGGAAGCGCGCTTCCAGCGCCATGGTATCGACGACGGGGAAGCTGATGCCTTCGTTAAAGCGGGTGCGCAACGACCGATCCAGGAACGGGCGCTCAATGCCTCGATAATGCACCACCACCACTCGTCCGGCCAAGACCGCCAGAAGATCCGGCAGAATCGTGCTGAGATCTGGGGCATACTCCAATACGCTGTGGGTGATACGGTGGAACAGCACTGAACGGTCGATGAGCGGTCGCCGAGGTTTGACCAGCCAATGGCGTGCCTCAGCGCAACGAATCCGTTGCACGCTAAAGGGCACGACACCAATGCTGACAATGCCATGAATCTGCGGATGCATGCCTGTGGTTTCAAAATCCATAGCCACAAAGGGCACAGCCTTCAGCGGAGTATCACCGGCGACAATGCCCTGCGCGTAAAAGTGACGCAAGGGTTCAAGCCGAGAGTGTTCGGCCAGTTGCCGATAACGCTCCGGCCAGTCGGGTAGGGTGTGCGGTGCCCTACCTAGGCCGATAACGATATTTGAGAAATTTTTGAGCATTGGCTAAGACCTGAAAAGCCGCTTTCAGATTACGCCGATCAAAGCGGGTCAGCATTTCGGGATTGATGTAATTGTCGGCCTCTTGGCCCGATTCTAGCTTGGCGGCCTGATGGCGAATATGCGCCATGGCGATAAATTCTAGGGCGTCGCGCAGGTCAGCCGTCATCCCGGCGGTCAAAAAACCCGCTGCGCTGATGTCCTCCAGCCGCAAAAATGAATTCTGTGCCAATGAAGCGCTGGCCAAGGCATGCACTCGAATCACATCGACCATAGGGGCGCTACCTCGGCGTTTGATGTTCAGCGAGTCACGTTGACTGCCGGAATTTTCCACTACAAATTGGTTAAAAAACCCCAGTGGCGGAGTGCGGTTTTGGGCATTAAACGCCAAACAGCCGAGAAAATGGGGAGCTTGGCTGGCTTGTTGTGCGATCAATTGTTGCAGCTCGACCGCTAGGGCGGTATCACCGTATACACCGTCGAGGTCAAAAAAAATAGAGCTGTTAAGCAGGGTTTCCGGTTTGGGCTGGCTAATCCAGTGGGTGAAATACTGCTTCCACACCGCCAGCGGTTGCCGCCACTGGGCGTTGGTGGCCATTACCCCACCCTTACAATAAAGATAACCGAGTGCGGCTAGACCGTCACAGACAAAAGTTGCTAGCGCCTGGAAATACCCATCATGCTGTTGAGGATCAAACTCATCACTGAGCACTAGGGCATTGTCCTGATCAGTCAGCATGAGCTGTTCATCTCGCGCCATCGACCCCAAGGCCAGAAAACAATAGGGTACCGGCGGGGGACCCAACCGCTGCTCACCCAGTTCCAGCAGGCGCTGCTTAAATGTGCGCCCGATCATCGCTACCGCTGAGCCGACCATCCGGGCATTAGCGTCTTCGTTCACCATGCGGCAGAAACTGGCGCGGACATCCGGGATTAACTGACGCAGACCTTCAAGATTCTCCTGAATCAAGATATTGCGCACCACAAACAGACTGCTTTGACTCTCGTAGCTGATGACATCCGCCATATCGATTACCCCAATCAGGTGCAAGCGCCGCAGTGTCGGCAGGTGACTGATATGGTGTTTAAGCATCAGCAACAGCGCTTCAAACAGGTACTGATCTTCGTCAATGCTGACCACTTGGTCGGACATCACTTCTTGAACTGGGGTGTCTAACTCCAGTCCTTGTGCCACGATTTTCTGGCATAAATCCGTCTCAGTGACCACACCAAGAATGTCATCGTGTTCAATCGGTGGCTGAGTCGCATCGGCCTGACCGTTAACGGTGACCAAAATTGCCCCAACGCCTTTTTCCCGCATGACAGCAGCAGCGGTTTGCACGCTGTCAGTCGCGGCTACTGTGGACGGCACCCGCTTAATCAGCTTGCCCACCCGAGTGGTTTTTAAGTCATTATTACCGGATTGCAGCACACCCGCTTTGCGTAAGCGGATGCGGTCTTCAATCTCGACGAAATCAGCAAAGTTTTCATCTTCAGAGAATAACTCACGAAACAGCGCTTCGGGGATGAAATACAGCAAGCAGTCTTCCAAGGCTCGTGCGGGGAAACGCACTTTATGCCCCGTCATCAGGCTGAGCTGGCCAAAAATTTCCCCTTCACCCAGACGGTTATACAATTCACCATTACGCCGATAAATATCGACCGTGCCACTGCGAATATAGTGCAGATCGTGAATGTCGGCATTGCTGACTAAAATATCGCTACCCGCTCGGAAATAACCGATTTCAACGGCGGTTGCAATAGTGTTCAAACGCTCCAGCGGCAGGTGGGTAAACGGCGGATGCCGACGGAGGTGCTCACGAATTTCGATATGCTCAACGTCCATCATGGTCTTTCATGCTAAACATACTCAATCATACCGTCGATAGGTCTGATCCATGTCTATGATGTATCGCTCGCAAATAGGTTGACATACAGTAAGGATAATATGCTCTTGTGACGACAGTATCTAACACTTTTTTGTCCTTACCGTCAGATTCACTTTAATCTGAGTGGTTGCCAAATTCTGAAGTTCCGGTATCATTGGTACGGTTGATAGGGTCGTTAGCTCAGATGGTAGAGCAGGTCACTTTTAATGACTTGGTCGGAGGTTCGAGTCCTCCACGACCCACCATAGGATTTCATGTTCTAGGCAAGTACGGTACCACAGGCAAGGCTAGGAGCCTTTTTTAATGCATTTATCTATGCCGCTGCGAATTGCTTTCTGGCAGTTAATGATTGGCATCGTCGGCGGGTTGCTGTGGTGGGTACTCTGGGGCTGGAAAGCAGCGTGGGCAGCGTTGTTTGGTGGTGGAATCGGCGCATTGCTCAGTTTGTACGTTGCTTTGCGGTTTAGCGCTGTCGATGATGCCAGCCCACGCGATAGAGTGAGCACATTTTACCGTGCTGAGGTAATGAAGTTCGTTCTGGCAGTGGTGTTATTTTCCATAGCAGCGCTGCTGTTTGCGGACGTTTACATTCCGTTGATAACAACATTCATAGCAGGGTTAACGGCCTACTGGGTGGCTCTGCTTAGGATCAAGGATTAGCGAGCAAGATATGGCGAGCGAACAATACTCGGCGTCTGACATCGTCACTCACCATCTTGGGCATTGGCGTGTCGGCGAAGGCATGTGGGCTGTACACATGGATACGATTTTCTTCTCCGTGCTGTGTGGCGTACTGATGGTATTTCTCCTCTGGTTAGGCGCCCGTAGAGCCACTGCAGGCGTGCCCTCCAAGATGCAAAATTTCGTCGAACTTTTGGTTGAATTCGCCGATAATTCCGTAAAAGCAACGTTTCATGGCCCACGCGATTTTATGGCACCTTTGGCGCTGACCATCTTTCTATGGGTGCTGTTTTGGAATTTCCTCGATTTAGTCCCGATTGACTGGATACCGTTGCTGGCCAAAACATTATTCGGTCTTGAATACCTCAAGATTGTCCCCTCGGCGGACATCAATGCAACGTTTGGTTTATCGATTTCCGTGTTGATGCTGATTATCTACTATGGCATCAAGGGCAAAGGAGTGCTCGGATTTGGCAAGGAATTGCTAACCCACCCCTTCGGTGCTAACCCGTTGCTAGTACCGTTTAATTTGATTCTCAATGTAGTTGAAATGATTGCCAAGCCCATTTCTCTAGCCATGCGGCTGTTCGGCAATCTGTTTGCGGCAGAGCTGATCTTTATCCTGATTTCACTGCTGCCGTTCTGGATTCTTTGGGCGCCGGATATTGTTTGGGCGCTGTTCCACCTGTTAGTCGTACCGTTGCAAGCATTCTTATTCATGACGCTAACCATTATTTACATCAGTTTGGCGTATGAAGATCAACACTGATTGCTGTTACTAACGACTTTTTCAACACACCTGTCATTTTGATTTTGGAGGCATTGCTATGGAGTCTATCGCCCTTGTTCAGGCTAACACCGCTATTGCGATCGGTTTAATTTTCGCTTTTGCGGCATTGGGTACGGGTATTGGTTTTGCGATGTTGGGGGGCAAATTTCTAGAAGCCGCTGCTCGTCAGCCGGAAATTGCCAATATGCTGCAAGTTCGGATGTTTATCATCGCGGGTCTACTGGACGCCTTGTCCATCATCGGTGTGGCTTTCGCTGCATTGCTGATGTTTGCTAACCCGTTATTGGGGCCGTTGGGGTAAGCACTGTTTGATTTGCTCACCCTGCTTGCTTTGTAAACTGGAACCAATGACCGAGGTTTCGCTGTGGAAATAAGCCCCCTTACCCTGATCGCGCAGGGTGCCGGATTTTTTGCTTTCATCTACGCGACGATGAAGCTGGTTTGGCCGCCCTTGACCAAAGCTATGGCGGAACGTGAACAGCGTATCGCCGAAGGTCTCGCTGTGGCTGAGCGCAGCGCCCATGAGAAGGAACTTGCCAAGAGCAAAGCTGTTGAGACGATCCGCGAAGCCAGACAACAAGCTCAAGATGTTATCCGTCAAGCGGAAAAGCGCGCTGCTGAAATTATTGAACAAGCCAAACAGCAAGGCCGTCAGGATGGCGAGCGCCTATTGGCGACCGCACGCTCTGAAATCGATCAAGAACTTAACCGTGCCCGCGAACAACTGCGGATACAAGTTGCTGATCTTGCGGTAACCGGTGCGGCCAGTATTCTCAAACGAGAGGTTGACCCCAAAGCTCACCAAAAAATGCTCGACGATTTGGTCAAGCAGATCTGACAAGGAGTCAATCGATATGGCCGATCTTAAAACCATTGCCCGACCTTATGCGCGGGCTATTTTCGAGTTAAGCAGTCCCGATGACCGAGCTGAGTGGTCGCAGACCCTGGCTTTATTAGCCGCTGTAGTTGCCGATGAGGCGCTGCAACCTATTTTGACTGATCCCGGACTCAGTCGGACTCAGAAAGCCGACTTAGTTCTAGGGATCTGTGCCGACACACTCTGCCCAGCGGCACCCAATCTCGTGCGATTATTAGCAGATAATAAACGTCTTGAGGCTTTGCCCGATATCGCAGAAATCTATGAAACGCTCCGAGCAGAGGCTGAAAAGACCTTAGTGGCCGATTTAATCTCAGCTTTTGAAGTCGATAAGCAACAGCGTAAACAGATTGCCCAAGCACTGAGCAAACAACTGCAGCGTGAGGTAGTGCTGAATTGCACGGTGGATGAGTCACTGTTAGGCGGTGCCGTCATCAGAGCGGGTGACTGGGTCATCGACGGATCGGCTCGTAGCCACTTGAACAAGCTTGCCGTCAACCTGCGCCTGTGAGCCAATGAGGTAACAGAATCCATGCAACTCAATCCATCCGAAATTAGCGATCTGATCCGCCAGCGCATCGAAAACTTCGAAGCCGCTTCGGAAGCCCGTACTGAGGGCACTATTGTCAGTCTCACGGACGGTATTGTCCGTATTCACGGTCTGCAAGACGTGATGTACAGTGAAATGATTGAATTCCCCGGCAACAGTTTTGGTATCGCTCTGAACTTAGAGCGTGACTCTGTAGGTGCTGTGGTACTTGGCCCTTATGAGCACTTAAGTGAAGGCGATAAGGTTCAATGCACGGGACGTATTTTAGAAGTGCCCGTCGGTGAGGCATTGCTAGGCCGCGTCGTGAACTCCCTAGGGCAGCCCATCGATGGTCGCGGCCCCATTGAGACCACCACGACATCACCCATTGAGAAAGTCGCCCCTGGGGTTATTGAACGCCAATCGGTGAGTCAGCCGGTGCAGACCGGTATTAAGTCCATCGACGCCATGACCCCCGTCGGTCGCGGACAGCGTGAACTTATCATCGGTGACCGCCAGACGGGTAAAACCGCCGTTGCCGTCGATACCATTATTAACCAAAAAGGCAAGGGATTAATCTGTATCTATGTCGCCATAGGTCAGAAAAACTCCTCCATTGCCGGTGTAGTGCGTAAACTCGAAGAATTCGGTGCAATGGATTACACCATTGTGGTTGCTGCCGGTGCCTCTGATCCTGCCGCTATGCAATACATCGCCCCCTATGCCGGGTGCTCGATGGGTGAATTTTTCCGTGATCGTGGCCAAGATGCCCTGATTATCTACGATGATCTGAGTAAACAGGCGGTGGCGTATCGACAAATTTCCCTGTTGCTGCGGCGTCCCCCAGGTCGGGAAGCCTATCCGGGTGATGTGTTCTACCTGCACTCCCGCTTATTGGAGCGCGCTTCGCGCATTAATGCGGCTGAGGTTGAGCGGCTGACCAATGGTGAAGTCACCGGTCAGACGGGATCGCTCACCGCATTGCCGATCATCGAAACCCAAGCCGGTGACGTGTCCGCCTTTGTGCCAACCAATGTGATCTCGATTACTGATGGACAAATCTTCTTAGAAACCGATTTGTTCAACGCCGGTATTCGTCCAGCCATGAATGCTGGGGTCTCGGTGTCGCGGGTGGGTGGGGCAGCACAATTGCCCATCATGAAAAAACTCTCTGGCGGGATCCGCATTTCGTTAGCACAGTACCGCGAACTGGCTGCGTTCTCACAATTTGCTTCTGACCTAGACGAAGCCACTCGGCGGCAGTTGGAGCGGGGTAAGCGGGTCACTGAACTGATGAAGCAAAAACAGTATGCCCCATTGAGTGTTGCGGAAATGGCTTTATCGCTGTATGCCGTTGACCGAGGCTATATGGACGATATCGATGTGGAACGCATCGTATTGTTTGAAGATGCTTTGCATAAATTTATGCGTGATAAGCATCAAGACTTCATGAGCCAAATCAGTGAATCCGGTGATTGGAACAGCGATATTGAAGCGACCTTTAAACAAGCGATCGAAGCGTTTAAAGCCGATCACAACTGGTAATTGGGGGAATCATGGCTGTCGGTAAAGAGATTCGTACCCAGATCAAAAGTGTGCGTAACACACAAAAGATCACCAAGGCCATGGAAATGGTCGCGGCCAGTAAACTGCGCAAAACACAAGAGCGTATGGTCGCGGCTCGTCCCTATGCCATCAAGGTTCGTAATGTGATTGCTCACCTGTACTATGCCAATACTGAGTATCGGCATCCGTTTTTAGAGCAGCGTGAGGTTAAGCGGGTCGGCTATATTGTCATTTCCACCGATCGCGGTTTGTGCGGCGGGTTGAACACCAATATGTTTCGGGCGCTCACTCTAGACATGCGTGAGCAGCGCGACGCCGGTCATGAGATCGATTTGTGTGTCATCGGCAATAAAGCACTGGGGTTTTTCAAGCGAATGGGGGGCAATATCATTGCTCAAACCAGTCATCTTGGTGATACGCCCAGTTTTGAGGAACTGATAGGGCCGGTGCAGGTGATGCTCCAATCCTATGAGCAAGGTCAGATTGATCGGTTGTTTTTGGTGTATAACAACCTAGTCAACACCATGACCCAACGGCCTACAGTACAGCAATTGTTGCCGGTTTCCCCGCAAGAGGAGACTGAAGAGCAGATGCCGACGAAGTCTTCTTGGGATTACATTTACGAACCGAATGCTAAGCAGGTTCTCGACATTCTGCTAGAACGCTATGTCGAAGCGTGCGTCTACCGAGCCGTAGTCGAAAATGTGGCCTGCGAAATGGCAGCGCGGATGTTAGCCATGAAGAGTGCTTCAGATAATGCGGGAACCATTATCGATGACCTGCAATTGGTCTATAACAAGGCTCGTCAGGCAGCAATTACCCAAGAACTTTCCGAGATCGTAGGGGGCGCGGCCGCCGTTTGACCAGGCGCTGCAGCCGGCTATCAGTGATGAGGATTCGAATATAATGAGTGCTGGAAAAATCGTACAAATCATCGGCGCTGTGATCGATGTGGAATTTGACCGAGAGGCCGTGCCTAAGGTTTATAGTGCGTTGCGGGTTGAGGGCGCGGAACTGACGCTGGAAGTCCAGCAACAGCTTGGCGACGGGATCGTGCGGACCATCGCTATGGGGTCTTCCGACGGTGTTAAACGGAGCATGAGTGTCACGGACACTGGCCGACCGATTTCCGTACCGGTAGGTGAGGGCACCTTAGGGCGCATCATGAATGTATTAGGTGAGCCGATTGACCATCAAGGTGATGTGGTCACCGACGAAACTTGGTCGATTCACCGCAAAGCCCCCAGTTTCGAGGATCAGTCCGGTGCGACCGAGCTGCTAGAGACCGGTATTAAGGTGATTGACTTGCTTTGTCCCTTTGCTAAGGGCGGTAAAGTGGGTCTGTTCGGCGGTGCCGGTGTGGGTAAAACCGTCAATATGATGGAACTGATCCGCAATATTGCCACTGAGCACTCGGGCTACTCGGTGTTTGCTGGTGTGGGGGAGCGTACCCGTGAAGGGAACGACTTCTACCATGAAATGAAAGATTCCAATGTGCTTGATAAAGTGGCCTTGGTGTACGGTCAGATGAACGAGCCGCCGGGTAACCGTCTGCGGGTGGCCTTAACGGGTCTGACCATGTCGGAATTTTTCCGCGACGAAGGCCGAGATGTCTTGTTATTTATTGACAATATTTATCGCTACACCTTAGCGGGTACCGAAGTCTCGGCTCTGTTGGGGCGGATGCCCTCTGCGGTGGGTTATCAGCCGACTCTGGCTGAAGAAATGGGAATTTTACAGGAGCGGATCACCTCCACCAAAACCGGTTCCATCACCTCGATTCAGGCGGTGTATGTTCCGGCTGACGATTTGACCGACCCCTCGCCGGCGACCACATTTGCTCACTTGGATTCCACCGTGGTGCTGAGCCGAGATATTGCGTCTTTAGGGATTTATCCGGCGGTGGATCCTCTCGACTCAACCTCGCGGCAGCTTGATCCTAATGTCATCGGCATCGAGCATTATGAGTGCGCCCGTGGGGTGCAATCGGTACTGCAACGCTATAAAGAGCTGCGCGATATCATCGCCATTCTGGGTATGGATGAACTGTCAGACGATGACAAACTGGCCGTAGCGCGTGCTCGTAAAATCCAGCGCTTCTTGTCGCAGCCGTTCTTCGTGGCTGAAGTCTTTACCGGCTCGCCCGGCAAATACGTCTCACTGAAAGATACCATTGCCGCTTTCCAAGGCATTCTCAAGGGTGACTACGATCATCTGCCGGAACAGGCGTTCTATATGGTGGGTTCGATCGATGAGGCAGTGGAAAAGGCCGAAAGTCTCTGAATGTCAGTGTAATCTGGAGCATACATTATGGCCATGACCATGCATGTGGATATTGTCAGTGCCGAGAAGGAAATCTTCTCCGGCACGGCAGAATTTTTATTAGCACCTGCTGAACAAGGTGAAGTCGGTATCTTGCCTCGGCATAGCGAAATGTTATGCATGTTAACCCCCGGCCAAGTCATGGTGCGGTTGGTCGGCGGTGAAGAACAATGGATCTACGTCGCGGGTGGGATTCTTGAAGTGCAGCCGCACGTTGTCACTATCTTATCTGACACCGCCGAACATGCCTACGATTTGGACGAAGCGAAGATCATGGAAGCGAAACGCAAAGCCCAGGAGACTATGGCTAACCGCAGTAGCGAGTTTGATTACGCTCAGGCCCAAGCCGAATTAGCCGAAGCGGTGGCGCAATTGCGAGCCATTGAGAAACTGCGTAAAGGCAAAGGCAGAAGTACAAATTAGTATGAGTAAACGGCCGTAAATCGGCCGTTTTTTTTGGGTGTGATTGTCCATGCTTGATATTGTCATTCTTGCAGCAGGGCAGGGCAAGCGTATGGTTTCTGCGCTGCCTAAAGTCCTGCATCCCTTAGCCGGTCGGCCTTTATTGGCGCACGTTCTTGATACCGCCGCTGCTTTATCTCCGCATCAGCGCATTGTGGTTTATGGTCATGGCGGGGAGCAATTACCCGCGGCGTTTGCCGACGAGGCCGCCATTACTTGGGTCAAACAAGCCCAACAACTCGGTACCGGTCATGCGGTCGCGCAAGCCCTGCCGACGTTGACGCTAGACGGTCAGGTTTTGGTGCTCTACGGTGATGTACCGTTGCTTAATGCCGCGACTTTACAGCGCTTACTGGAGCGAGCCGCGGCTGACCGACTGGTACTGTTGACCGCCGAACTGGCCGATCCCAGTGGTTATGGCCGGATTATCCGTGATGCGGAAGGGCGAGTGCTGCGCATTGTCGAACAGCGCGATGCCAGCCCTGCAGAACAAGCGGTTAAGGAGATCAATACCGGCATTATGTTGGCTCCAGCCCCTCGGTTGCGTGATTGGCTGAGCCGTATCAAGGCCGATAATGCTCAAGGGGAATATTATCTGACCGATTGTGTGGCCTTGGCAGTGCAGGATGGCCTAGCGGTTGAGGCTCTGATCACCGCAGATCCAAGCGAAATTTTGGGCGTCAATGACCGCCGTCAGTTGGCCGTGCTGGAACGCCATTACCAAGACCGCCAAGCGCAAACGCTAATGGATGCCGGGGTGACTGTGCTCGATCCTCAGCGCTTGGTTGTGCGCGGCGAGGTACGGGTTGGGCAGGATGTGACTATTGATGTAGGGGTGATACTGGAAGGCCAAGTACAGCTCGATGAGGGGGTCTACATCGGTCCTTACAGTGTGATCCGTAACAGTGTGATCGGTGCCGGTTCCGTTATTGAGTCCCACAGCGTGATTGAGGGTGCCCGTTTGGCCACAGCCACCCAAGTTGGGCCGTTTGCCCGCTTACGTCCTGGTACGGTATTGGAGGATGGGGCGAAGGTCGGCAATTTTGTTGAAACCAAAAATACCCATATCGGCCCTGGTTCCAAGGCGAATCATTTAAGCTATTTAGGTGATGCTGAACTCGGTGCCGCTGTCAATGTGGGGGCAGGGACTATTACCTGCAATTACGACGGTGCCAATAAGCATCGCACCGTACTGGAAGACGGGGTGTTTATCGGTTCTAACACCGCGTTAGTGGCTCCGATTCACGTTGGTCGCGAGGCTACCGTCGGTGCTGGCTCGACGCTGAGTCAAGATGTCCCCGCTCAAGGGCTGACCTTTAACCGCGCTGCCTGCAAACACGTCAGCCAATGGCGACGACCGCGCAAACAGCGCTGAAAGTTAGGGGTTATCAACCGCCACATAGATTTCTGGGCAGCCCGCAAACAGCCCACTAAGACAGACCATCTCAAGAGGCTCTCGCGCCTGATTGTCATCATAAGTGCGTAGCGGTGCGGCCAGTACAATCAGGCTGGCTACGTCGGGGGCTAATTCCCTTAGGCGTTTTTCCAGTCGTAGGGCGGCTAAACTGGGTGCAGATTTGATGCTCGCTTCCCAAATGTGATCAACATCCACATAGTGACGGTTGTCAATGCGAGCCAAGGCGTGGGCGGTGCGTTCTTGGTAATACAGCCGGTCAATTGGATAGCCTTGCTCACGAGCCAATCGCAGTCGTTCGGAGCCGTGTTCTGTGATCCAAGCGTCGATGGCCTGAATATGTGCCCGCTTGCGGGTTTCATTCCGCCACGCTTCTAAGGCTTCGCGCTGGCTGCGTAGCGCACTATCATGACTTTCCATTAAATGGTTGAGACGTGTGGGGCCGTAACTGCCTGTGCCCTCGCTGAGTCCTAAACGCTGGTGATCATTGCCTACCTTAGCGCGGTAAATCAGATCATAAAGCTGATGGGTTTCATTTGCCATACGCAGTTGAATGGTCGGGCACTGTTCTAATTCAGTGTAAAAACGCTCGATGATAATTCGTTGGCCACCATTAAATTCTTGCAGCAATGCCTGTAAGCGTTGCCCTAGGGTTTCTAAGGTGGCCACGCTGTGTTGAGGGTCGCTGTGCTGACTGGCAGTGGGTATGGCGGCGGCGATTTCATCGAAATGCGGCTCATGCCGCTGGGTGAAATCCAGTCGATACTCCTCCAGTGCGGTGTGTAAATTAGTAAATAATTGCTTACCTTTGGAATCGTCTTCCATAGCCTGCTTGAGTGCGGTTTTAATGGCGTCTTCCGTGCAGGGAAAGGGGACAATAAGCTCCGGTTGGTGGCGCACGCCTTCGCTCAGCAGCGCGTAGTACTCATTGGGCAAATCGCCGGGTTGTAGGGTAATTGTCGCCGTACCTAGCGTGGGTTCCGCTAGCCCTGTCTGCTTGCGAAACGCCGCACGATCAGCCTCACGAACCCGTAACTGGAATTTCAAGGTAATCGGCTGTGGCTGGTTGTATTCAAGGGTAATATCCATGGCCATCTCCAAATAAGCCGTTGGTGTACACACACTATAACGTAGTAGTAAGCTGTTATGCAGCGCATTGAGTCATATAATCAGACAGGTGGTGTATAATCACTGTCATGAGACATCATGACCAGCTCATGCAATTATAACGAATTAGGAGCAAAAAACAGTTCTTGATTTTTTCTTCATTGTTTATCAGAATTCTCCATTGTAGATAGGTTATCTACAAGCGCGAAGGTTTCGCGTTCCATGGTCGAGGTCGAAGTCGAATCGCA
>PWUP01000239.1 GCA_003562535.1 Gammaproteobacteria bacterium
CAAAACCAGCAGGATTTGATCAGTACCGAGTAATCAGTAGCTGATGGCTGATAACTTTACAAATCACTAATGATTGCGTTGCTCAGTATAGCAGCATCAGGGTAACATGCGACCACCGTTGCCAGCCTCACGGCTCACCTCCCTGTGACTGGATTCCGCCAGCCCGCCTATGATGTCGGGCAACGCTGCGCTTTTGCCTGACCTACTCGGTTGACGGGTGTCAACCCAACCTGCTGCTGTGGGTGCCGTGTTTGTCTCGTTCCCACGTTGCTCTGCTGCGTGGGAACGCATCAATCTTTTGATGACACAATCTAGTGTTGCAGCACCTGACTGAGAAACAATTTAGTCCGATCCGATTTGGGGTTGGTGAAGAACTCGGAAGGCGGAGCCATTTCGACCACTTCGCCTTGATCCATGAACACCACGGCATCGGCCACTGACTTAGCAAACCCCATCTCGTGGGTGACACAAATCATGGTCATGCCCTCCTTGGCTAATTCCACCATTACATCCAGCACTTCTTTAATCATTTCTGGGTCAAGCGCTGAGGTGGGTTCGTCAAACAGCATCACTTGAGGGCGCATGCACAACGCCCGGGCAATGGCCACCCGCTGCTGTTGTCCACCCGACAATTGGCCAGGGTATTTATGCGCCTGTTCGGGAATGCGCACTCGTTCTAAATACTGCATGGCTAAGGCATCCGCCTCTTTTTTGGGCATATGCCGCACCCATAACGGGGCCAGCGTGCAGTTCTCCAGAACGGTAAGGTGTGGGAATAAATTGAACTGCTGGAACACCATCCCCACTTCACGGCGGATCATTTCAATATTTTTGACATCATTAGTCAACTCGATGCCGTCTACCGTAATGCTGCCTTCTTGATGTTCTTCCAGCCGATTAATACACCGAATCAGCGTGGATTTACCAGAACCGGAGGGACCACACACCACATAACGCTCACCGCGTTTTACGGTTAAATCCACATCACGCAGTACATGGAATTCACCGAACCACTTATTGACCTTGCGCATCTCCACCATCACTTCGTCGCTGCTTTGGCTGGCGACAGTGATGTCTAATTCAATGGGTTGCTCCATTATTATTGCTCCGACTTAGGCTCGGCGGGTGGTGGATAATACCCGCTCAAGGTATTGGCTGTACTTGGACATGAAGTAGCAAAAAATCCAGTAGATGAACATGATGAACATATAGGCTTCGATGAAAAACTGCCGCCATTCCGGATCCCCTAAGGCTTGCCGCGTGGCTAAGACCAGATCAGTTAAACTGACAATCGCCACCAGTGAGGTGTCTTTGAACAAGCCAATAAAGGTGTTCACAATCGGCGGGATGGCAATTTTCAGCGCCTGCGGCAAAATGATCAATTGCTGGGTTTTCCAATACCCTAGACCTAGCGCATCGGCGGCCTCATATTGGCCTTTGGGTAGGGCTTGTAAGCCCCCGCGAATCACTTCAGCCAGATACGCGGCGGCAAAAATGATAATGGCCACTTGGGCGCGTAATACCGCATCAATCGACACCCCAGTGGGCATGAACAGCGGTAACATAAACGAGGCCATAAACAGCAGGGTAATGAGCGGCACCCCGCGAATCAGCTCAATATAGCCGATACATAGGGCGCGAATCAGCGGTAGATTAGAACGCCGCCCTAAAGCCAGTAGGATTGAAATCGGGAAAGCAGCGGCAATACCGATAAACGCCAGCATTAACGTCAGGGGCAACCCCCCCCATAGGGTGGTGCGTACCGGCGTTAAACCGAACACACCCCCTCCCATCAGGATGAAAAACACCGACAGCCCCGCAGCCCAGATGAATAACAAACGAATGTTCCAGTTACGACGATCACAACTGGCTAAGGCCATAGCAATCAGCGCCAGCATCCCTACTAAGGGTCGCCACTGTTCATCGAAGGGATAACGCCCAAAGATAATCAGTCGATATTTGACCTCTAAAAATGCCCAACAGGCTCCATCCGCTGCCCGACAGTCAGCCGGCCCATCGGCTCGGAACACGGCGCTGAACACCAACCAGTCCAGCATCGGCGGTACCACCCAAGCTAACAGCGCCAAAAACAGCACCGTCAGCAGCGAATTCCACCACCCATTGAACAGGTTAGTCCGCAACCAGCCCAACACGCCCACAGACGCCAGCGGTGCAGGGCGGGGCGGTGTAGGATTTTTCACGATACTCGGCATGACTTAACGCTCCACTAGCGCGATGCGCTTGTTATACCAGTTCATATACGCAGAAATCAGCAGACTGATACTGAGATAAACAGCCATCATGATGGCTATACATTCAATGGCTTGTCCGGTTTGATTCAGCGAGGTATTGGCCACAGAAACCAGATCGGGATAACCGATAGCCACAGCCAATGAGCTGTTTTTGGTCAGATTAAGGTATTGGCTGGTGGTCGGTGGGACGATAATGCGTAGCGCTTGGGGTAGGATGACTAATCTAAGTTGTAGGGTGCGGCGAAATCCTAAGGCTGCCGAGGCTTCTGTTTGTCCCCAAGGCACACCGAGAATGCCACTGCGGACAATTTCGGCGATAAATCCTGCGGTATAAATACTCAACCCGAGTAATAAGGCCAGAAATTCCGGGGTCACACTGCCGCCGCCACGATAATTAAATCTCTGAAACTCGGGGACATCAAATTCCAGCGGTGCGCCTAGGACAAAATAGGTCAGGGTTACAGGCACCAGCATAATGGCCAAAATAGGCAGCAACAGGCGCGGTTCACGCCCAGTAGCCAGTTGTATGCGCTTCTCTCGCTGTCGGTAAACCACCGCAGCCACCAACGATAGCCCCAGTACAATCAGTAACGGAATTTGGCTGGGGTCGTAAATCAGCACCGGAAACTGCAAGCCGCTTTTGCTTAATACCACACCGGGTAACGGTTCCAATGCCTGACGCACGGACGGTAGCATAATGGTAATCACCGCATACCAAAAGAATAATTGCAATAATAACGGAACATTGCGGGTGATTTCGACATAGGTCGAGGCTAATTTTGCCACCAGCCAGTTACTGGATAAGCGGGCAATACCAATCAAAACACCTAATAAAGTGGCCAGTACAATCCCAATCAACGATACTTTAAGGGTGTTCAATACCCCGACCGTAAACGCCCGTGCATAACTGTCGGACGGTGAGAAACTGATGACACTTTCGCCAATAGCAAAACCGGCTTCCTGTTCGAGGAAGCTAAAGCCAGTACGAATACGGCGTTCTTCGAGATTGGTAAGTGTATTATCAACAAAGTAAAAAATGACTAGAGCCACCACACCTAGCACCAAAGCTTGGGCTAAGATGCCGCGGACGGTGGGGTTACGCCACCACGCCACTGGCGCAGCGGTTTTCGGAGGTCTTGAAAGCGGTTGCGCCATGGTGCTGTGGTGCTCCGAACGATGAGTCAATAAGCCTAATAGTCCATCGCCGCCCGTAGGCGGCGATGGAGTAGGGCAGTTAGCGAATCGGCATGGCGTACATTAAGCCGCCACGGGTCCACAAATCATTGTCACCACGCGGCAAACGCAGTGGGGTATTGGGGCCGACATTACGCTCGAAGACTTCACCGTAATTGCCGACTTGGGTAATGATGTTGTACCCCCAGTCTTGACCGACACCGAGCAGCTCACCCATATTGCCTGAGGCTCCGAGCAGACGCTGTACGGTAGGATCGGTGCTGTTGGCACGCATTTCACTGGCATTCTCTGAAGTTACGCCTTTTTCTTCCGCTTCAATCATGGCATACACCGTCCACTTGACGATGGCAAACCACTCGTCATCGCCACGGCGGACTGAGGGACCCAAGGGTTCTTTGGAGATGACTTCAGGCAGAATGATATAGGCATCTGGATCGGGGGCGTCATTAGCAATGATGGCCGCCAGACCGGAAACGTCAGTTGTATACACTTGGCAACGACCCGAGAAGAACGTATCCAGCGATTGCTCGAAGCCTTCGATCACCACAGCGGTGAACTCCATATTATTGGCACGGAAATAGTCGGCCAAATTGAGTTCCGTAGTGGTACCAGGTTGCACGCAAATTTCGGCACCATCCAGCTCCAAAGCACTGGTTACACCCAGATCGGTGGGTACCATAAAGCCTTGACCGTCATAGAAGGTCGTAGGCGCAAAGTGCAGACCCAGCGAGGCATCGCGAGTTAGCGTCCAGGTTGTGTTACGCGACAACACATCGACTTCACCAGATTGCAGAGCGGTGAAACGCTGTTGAGCATTCAGGGGAATGAAATCCACCGCGTTAGCGTCACCAAAAACGGCAGCCGCTATCGCACGACAGACATCGACATCGAGTCCGGTCCAGTTGCCTTGAGCATCCGGGATCGAAAAACCGGCCAAACCGGTATTGACACCACAGCGAATCTGGCCACGATCTTTAATGGCATCCAAGGTCGGTCCAGCATGAGCTTGTTGAATGGCACCAAACGCCAGCAGCACTGCTGCACCCATCAGAGCATTTTTTACTTGCATTACAACAACACCTCCAAGAAACGTCGCATGATAACGATCATTGAAAATTGTAAAGGTGGGCGCGCCTATGTTGGGCACACCCGTTGATGATTCTAATTGATTTACAACTATTAGCAACTGGCTTGTCCCTTAATGTGCCCAGTTTTAAGCTATGTTCAAACGGGTTACTGCATATGTAGTGTACCAATCCGTCTGCCAAGCAAAAACAATGCCGTTACTGGCTATCTATTGTAATATAATTGTCTTAGCTGAATCGTAGTGCTCGGTTCATAAGAATCGAATACTCAGCTAGGGAGGGGGGTAATAAAAGGTTAAAATTTTGATAATTAATTGTTTTGCAAATTAGTCATTCATTGTTTATGACCGGAAGTTTAAGGTGATGCACCAAAACCGTGCCAGCCAGCGCACCAAAAAAGACAAAACCGATAACGCCGCGCTGGCCTCACCCGTCCATGCCTATCTGGGTTATACTGACTCGCAGTACTGCCGATTCGGCCAGCATACAGGGTAAGATTGATACAGCATTACAAGATGGTCACACGGCGCAAACGAACAAGCAGCCAACGCTGGTTGCACGAGCACTTTCAAGATGAGTACGTTAAACGAGCACAGCGCGATGGGTTTCGCTCCCGTGCGGTGTATAAACTAGAGGCCATCCACATTAAAGATCGCTTGTTCAAACCGGGTTTAACCGTTGTGGATTTAGGGGCAGCACCTGGGGGATGGTCTCAATATTGCGTGGATAAGATTAACCCAGGGGGGCACCTGATCGCCTTGGATCGACTGCCTATTGAACCGCTACCTGGGGTCACGGTGCTACAAGGTGATTTTCGCGAACAAGCGATACTGGACACCTTATTAACGGTGCTGGAGGGTCGCCCAGTTGATTTGGTATTGTCCGATATGGCACCCAATACCAGTGGGGTAAAAGCCGTTGACCAACCGCGAGCTATGGACTTAGCCGAGCTAGCGGTTGATTTTGCCCAATGCTGTTTGCGCCCAGGAGGTGACTTGCTGGTTAAAGTCTTCCAAGGTGAAGGCTTTGATGCCTTGCTGAAAACATTGCGCACGGAATTTGCCACGGTGAAAGTGCGTAAACCGGATGCATCAAGAGCACGCAGTTCGGAACTTTACTTACTGGCTAGGGACTATGCCCGTTAGGAAAGCTGTATTAATCTGTCAACTTTAAGTCCCCGTCCAGTTTGCGGGATCACGCGTGGTCAGCATACAAGCCGCGCTTTGTTCACAAAACGTTGAGGTGTTCGACCTTGAACGATATGGTAAAAAATATTTTGCTCTGGGTCGTCATTGCTGTTGTGCTGATGTCCGTGTTCAACAGCTTTGGCCCAGCTCCGACGACTGCAACCGAAATGCGCTACTCGGAATTTTTGGCTGAAGTCAACCAAGGGCGTGTTGCTGAAGTCAATATTGATGGACAAAAGGTCACGGGACTCACCAATGCGGGTGAGCGCTTCACGACTTATAGTCCTGAGACTGACAATAGCGCCATGATTGGCGAGTTACTCAGAAACGGTGTGGAAATCAAAGGTGAACCACCTCAGCAACAATCGTTGCTGATGCAGATCTTCATCAGTTGGTTCCCGATGCTGTTACTGATTGCCATTTGGATTTTCTTCCTGCGGCAAATGCAAGGCGGTGCAGGTGGTCGTGGTGCCATGTCTTTCGGCAAAAGCCGCGCCCGTATGATGGGTGAAGACCAAATTAAAATCACCTTCAATGATGTTGCCGGTGTTGAAGAAGCCAAAGAAGACGTGGTGGAATTGGTTGATTTTCTGCGCGATCCCAGCAAGTTCCAAAAACTCGGCGGCAAAATTCCGCGTGGGGTATTGATGGTGGGTTCGCCGGGTACGGGTAAAACCCTGCTGGCTAAGGCCATTGCTGGCGAAGCGAAAGTGCCGTTTTTCTCAATCTCCGGCTCGGATTTTGTGGAAATGTTTGTCGGTGTCGGGGCTTCGCGGGTTCGCGATATGTTTGAGCAGGCCAAAAAACATGCCCCCTGCATCATCTTTATTGATGAAATCGACGCTGTTGGCCGACAAAGAGGTGCCGGATTGGGCGGCGGTCATGATGAGCGCGAACAAACGCTTAACCAGTTGCTGGTCGAAATGGATGGCTTCGAAGGCAATGAAGGCATCATTGTTATTGCCGCCACCAACCGTCCGGATGTTCTCGATCCAGCCTTGCTGCGTCCGGGGCGCTTTGACCGTCAAGTGGTGGTGCCGTTGCCGGATGTGCGCGGTCGTGAACAAATTTTGAAGGTTCACATGACCAAAGTACCGATCTGCGACGATGTCAAGCCGGCAATCATCGCTCGGGGGACGCCTGGATTCTCAGGGGCTGATTTGGCCAACTTAGTCAACGAGGCCGCGCTGTTTGCGGCTCGTAGCAGCAAACGCGAAGTGGATATGGGCGATTTTGAACACGCCAAGGATAAAATCATGATGGGTGCCGAGCGCAAATCCATGGTGATGAGCGAAAAGGAAAAACGGCTCACGGCCTATCATGAAGCGGGGCATGCGATTGTGGGTTTAAAAGTGCCCTCGCATGATCCGGCGCATAAAGTCACCATCATCCCCCGAGGCCGAGCACTCGGTGTAACCATGTTTTTGCCCGAGCAAGACCGCTACAGCTACAGCAGAGAGCAACTGGAAAGTCAGATTTCCAGCCTGTTCGGTGGTCGCATTGCCGAGGTCTTGATCTTTGGGCCAGACGCGGTGACCACAGGTGCGAGCAACGACATTGAGCGAGCGACACAACTGGCTCGTAATATGGTCACAAAGTGGGGCTTATCTGACCGTATGGGACCGTTAGCCTATGGTGAAGACGATGATGAGGTGTTTCTCGGACGTTCGGTGA
>PWUP01000100.1 GCA_003562535.1 Gammaproteobacteria bacterium
ATAATATTTGATCATCGCCGGGACAAAGGCATAGACCACTTTATCATCGGCTACGCCCGCGCCCGGTGCATTAGCCAAAGCCACATTGCCCGCCCGCCAAGCCCGCATCAAGCCGGATACTCCCAGCGCCGACTCGGGATTAAAAACCTCGGGATCGAGAAAGGCGTCATCGATACGCCGATAGATCACATCGACCCGGCGTAAACCTTCAACCGCCCGCATATAGACACAATCATCGCTATCGACCAACAAATCAGAGCCTTCAACCAGCTCTACCCCCATTTGCTGAGCCAGAAAGGCATGTTCAAAATAAGCGGAATTATAGATGCCTGGCGTGAGCACCACCACCATGGGATCGTCCAGAGTGCGCGGTGATAGCCCCGCCAGCATATCGAATAACTGGGAGCAATAGTTGTCAACGGGAAGAATCGCGTAATTGGCAAAGAGTTCGGGAAACGCCCGCTTCATAACTTGGCGGTTTTCCAGCAGGTAGGACACCCCGGACGGCACCCGTAAATTATCTTCAAGTACGTACAAGGTACCCTTAGCATCCCGGACTAAATCCGAACCACAGATGTGCGCCCAGACTCGGCGTGGGGGGGTAATACCGCGACACTGGGGACGAAAATTATGTGAGTTTTCGAGCAACTCCGCAGGGAATACCCCGTCTTTGATAATCTGCTGATCGTGGTACAAATCATCGATGAATAAATTCAAAGCGGTCATGCGCTGGATTAAACCGGCCTCAGTGCGTTCCCACTCGGCTTTCTCGATGATGCGCGGGATCAGATCAAACGGCCAGGCGCGGTCAATATTGCCGCTTTCGCTGTAAACCGTAAAGGTAATGCCCATGACGCGAATGGCTAATTCGGCGGCCTCTTTGCGCTTCATTAGCTCCTGCTCGGGCAGCTCTGCCAGATACTGGCAGAGTTGCCGGGCGGGTTCACGTACCTGCCCAGCCACTTCAATCAGCTCATCGTACAGTCCATCTAAAGGATAATCTTGCCAGTCGATTGTCATAATGAACCATTCCAAGCAAAGTTTATGCCATACCCTGATGATCAGGCTTTAGCGCACCGGTCATCTTCTGTACGCCTGTGGCGCATTATAGTGGCACAATGGCTAGGGCGTTAGTCCCTGCTAGGGGGCAAACGATGCGAGCCGTTCGACATCGACGGCGACCGTTAGCTCATGCGGCCCGCCCCCGGAAATGACACCCTTCAACGGAGTCACATCACCATAATCGCGCCCCCACGCAGTGGTAATGTACTGATCAGTGCGCATTTGGCGATTGGTGGGATCAAAATCGACCCAACCGTGGCCGGGTTGATACACGGCAAACCAAGCATGAGACGCATCGACTCCTTGTAATTTGGGTTGATCCGGCGGCGGTAGAGTTTCCAAATAGCCGCTGACATAGCGTGCGGGGATACCCAGAGACCGTAAACAGGCAATGGCTAAATGGGCAAAGTCTTGGCACACACCGCGGCGCTTATGCAGCACTTCGGACAATGGCGTGACCACCGTGGTCGAGTGGGGATCGTAAATAAAATCCTGATGGATGCGTTCGGTCAATTGCATCACGGCCTCTAACAAGGGTTGACCCGGTGCTAAAACCGCACGAGCGTAGTCGTGAATCACCGCGTCAGGCTTGATGAAGGGCGAATCCAACAACATATCACGAGCGATTAGCCCAGCGGCGCTGATGTCCGTCATCACTTGTGCATGCACCGCTTCCCACGGGGGAGAATCCACGGGTATGGGCACGCTGTCCAGCAATAAGGTGCTCACGGCTGTGACGGTTAGCACCGTATGCGGGGTTTGAATAGCAAAATAACTCACCCGATTGCCGTAATAATCACGACGTTCGCTCAATTGAACGGGCCGAGGGTTAATATCCACGGTGCTGCTTAAACAGCGTTGCCCTGGCTCGTCTCGGGGTAATAAACACGCCTCATTATGGCAGAGGGTCACCATCTGCTGATAGGCATAACGGGTTTGATGAGTCACTTGATAGCGCATGACTATTCGTCCCGGTAAGTGACCAGTTGCCGTGGCCGCTCGGCATGGCGGAAATAGCCATCAGCGAGCGCTTCACTCAGCATGGTCAACCGGCCACCAAGCTGAACGAGAAAATCGTCGAGGACAAAACGCCGCCTGCTGGCGTCGGTCACCAGAAGTTTGGGCAGTTCGACTAAGCGCAGCCGAGTCAATACATCGAGGCTGATGCGTTGTTCGGCACTGCGATGGGGCAAGCGGGCTTGCTGACCCGGCAAGCGATCGATGTCAAGCTGTAAATGGCGCAGTTGATAACCCAGCGCCCGTGGATTCGCCTCATCGAGCAAGAGCAATTCCAGCACGGCATCCGTGCGAATTTGAATCCGGTAACGATCTCGGTAAGTCATCAAACTGTCACAGACATTGAGCAAAGCCTCCAACAATGGGCTACCCACAGTTTCCGACACTAAGGCGGCACGCAGCAAACGCAACTGCTGTTGGGCGCGTTCCATGCGTCGCCCAATCATTAAAAATCGCCAACCCTGTCCATGATTCATGCTATCCAGTGTCAGGCCATTAAAGGCGGCACCGGCGGTAAGGAGTTGATTGAGCTGTTCGAGAATCGCATTCAGCAACGCCGGATCGGTACCAATGGCATCGGTGGCATTAGCGGCAACGGTATGTAACTGCTGTAAATCATCATCAATGCCTGCAATAACCCGCCATAAATCGGGTGAAATGCGTTCACGCACGGCGCGGGCGGCATTGAGCATCGCTTCGAGGTTAAACACCAGACTGCCGACAGTTTGAGCATCTAATAATAATTCGGCTATGGCGTGATCCAGCGCTGTCGCCGAGGCCACGTCGGACACCTCATCGCCTTCTTGAGCCGGTTGGGCTAGCCAGCGCAATGCCCGCAGAAAATCCGGTAAATGAGCTAATTCCGCCCCTTGTTCAGGATCGGGTTCTAATAATTCCAGCAACATCACCCGCAACAGCCTGACCATACTGTCGGCGCGTTCCGCATACCGGCCCAGCCAAAATAAATTCTCCGCCACCCGGCTCGGTACACCGGGTATGGGAGCTGGGGTCGTACCGACTATTTCAGTGTTGAGCAAACTCAGCGGCTGAATGGGTTCTGAGGCCAACACCCAGGTGTCTTTACCTACCCCATAGGCTTTGCCATCGCGGGTCTCACTGTCGGCAATCACGCCCCCTAAACCACCCGGCAAGGCCAAATAATCATCAGTGGTGGCGATCAGAAAAGTGCGCAGCAATACTGGTAAAGGCTGTAGCCCTCCATCACGCACTACGGGCGTCGCTGCAGGGATAAATGGACGGCGGGCGGTAAACCCCCATGGACGGGTCTGGATGGCTTGGCGCAGATCTGATAACGCTTCCTGCGCCAAACACCGGCCATCATAGCGTGACCTGCCCCGCTCGTACACGATCATTTCAGAGAGGTGCTCCAAGACTGCGGTACACATTACTGGATCACCACACCACAAGGTTTCCACCGAGGGCAACTGCAAGTCCTCGCCTAATAATGCACGGCATAATTGTGGTAAATAAACCGCTAAGGCCGGATTTTCCAACACCGCACACCCCAACGGATTGACACAACCCACCCGCCGCTGGCGCACCGCCTGCAATAACCCAGCAACGCCTAGGCGCGATAGTCCACCAAGCTCCAAACTGTCACAATCACGATCATTGTTCCAACGCAGAATCACATCCACCGGCTGTAAACCGTCGAGACTGCGCACAAATACTCCACCATCCCGCACAGTTAAATCATTACCCTGCACTAATGGATAGCCTAAATAATTGGCCAGATACGCATGTTCAAAATAATCAGGGTGGGCTAAGCCAGGTGTCATTAATACCGTACAACCATTCTCAGTATCCGCCACCGTTTGTAAACACTGGCGTAACACTCGGAAAAACTGCGCCAGACGGTGAACCCGCGCATCCCGAAATAAGCTGGGCAAGACCCGCGACAACACAATACGGTTTTCCAGCGCATAACCCAAACCCGCCAGACGCTGCACGCCTTCACTCAACACATAACTTTGACCTGCCGCGTCTTGAGCCACGTCAGCGGTATGAAACGGCAAACGCCAGTGCCCCGCTGACACCCCTTGTCCCACACAAGGTCTTAGAAAACCAGGATCGGCCAACACAATCTCGGCAGGTAATAGCCCTTGGCGCAAAACCCGCTGTGGACCATAGATATCTTGAAACAGAACACTGAGCAACTCGGCGCGCTGTTGTAAACCGCGCTCCACACTCTGCCACTGCTCGCTGGGTATTGCCAGTGGGATAGGATCCAACAACCAGGGACGCAATACCCCATGCCCATGATCGGCCACCCCGCTGTCGCGCAACAGTCGCCGGATCAGTTGTTGGCGTTTAGTCAATTCCACAGCACCCAATTCAGCTAAGGCTCGCTGCAAATACTGCCAAGGATCGCTACCGTACTGCTCAGCACAAAACGCTAAACCCGCCATAGTTGAGTATTCGAATCCGTTACGCCATAAAAGTACCACTATAGCGTACTTACCTCATCAAAAATAATCGCTAAAAAAAATGTTGCAACGCAACATAAAGCTTGTTATGATGCACTGCAACAAATCACCGATCACACGACAACTGACCTGGAGGTCAATACCATGAGTTACGATATCTTTGAGAATGTCACCAAGCAACAAGAAAACCTGCTGGCTACCTTGCAAAAACTGAACACGCTGGCCGTGACCAATGTTGAGAAAATGTCTCAACTGCAAATGGACACCCTGCGCAGCTACAGCGAAATGACCGTGCAACAAATGCGCGCAATCACTGAGGTGAAAAATCCTCAGCAACTGCAAGACTATCTGGCTCAACAAGCCGAGTCGGTCAAAGCGATGGCTGAAAAACTGATGGCCGATGCCAAAGCAGCCACTGAGCTGGGCGTGGCATTCAACCAAGAAGCCCAAAAAATCGCTCAAGACTCACTGGCCAGCGTCACCCGCAAAGCGGCCTAAGTCCTTAAGACTGCTTCAGTCAGTTACGCCACCGTTCATTACCTGAGCGGTGGCGTTTTTAATGTGAAACCGTTACAATCATCTCTGGGTTGTCCGTTGTCCAAGACTTGTTATTGAATCCAGTGAATAGGATGGTTTCATGCAGAATCGTATCAAGCGCGTGGTCGCTCGACTCTTATGCCGTATCCAAGGCCACCAGCTTTATTTCGTCCGTACCGCCCATCGCGGCGAGAGAATTTTCCATTGTGAGCGTTGCAAAGGCCAGTTTGCCTTTTGCGAACAGCGTTATTGGCGTCGAGCGGAGTCGTTGCAGCGCAGAGTGAGTCATGGATGATTAGATTGTCTTTGCTGCACTAGCATCAACGTCGATTTCCACAGGGTGCATAATCAAACATTGTGACGGGGTAGATTCCACCAATCTTTGGTGGAATAACGAAGTTGATGATGGGATTGTGTTCTTAATCGGTATGGTTTGGACGCTTCACGGCAATGTACGGATGTGCTCACAAGCGGCAGGTAACTCCGGTACTCGCCGTGGACGCGGCGTAGTTGTTGGGGGCGGCGGGCGGCGTTGATCCTGAATCCAGCTCGCCAAATCTTCGTCACAACCACTGCCTGGAGGGGGTGGAGCTTGTGGTTGGCACTCAGGACTGTCAGGCGGACAGGCCAAACGGACATGGAAATGGCCATCATGTCCCCACCAAGGGCGTAGCTTACCCAACCAATCCTGCTCTCCTTGAGTGTGACAAAGTTTTTGCTTAATCACAGGATTGACAAAAATGCGTTCGACTTCAGGGATCAATGCGGTATGCCGCAGCAAATCGGTAAATAAGGGATGCCAGTGTTCAGTGATGACTTGCCCACGTGCTCGATCCACCACCGAGCGCATCGAACGCTCCTCGATAGCCGCAGGGGGCAGGCGTTCGTGCTGGGTGAGCAAGGTGAACCAAATATCGACATCCAGACCGTTTTGATGGCTGGCATGGCCATAAGGCATAGGCCCGCCACGCGCTTGAGTGAGATCCCCAACCAGTAAGCGGACACTACGAGCATCGGCGTACTCACCGAGGTGCTGTACTAAAGCAATTAACTGGGGATGACCATAGTGACGGTTACGACTCAAACGCATGACTTGATAACCCCGTCCTTGGGGAGGTAAAACGTCTGCACCGGCCAGACAGCCTGCATTATAGGTGCCATAGACTTGCGGCGCACCCGTGGTAGGGCCAGGCACGGCTGACCAGGAAGCCCATACCGAAGTAGAGGACAATAAGGCCAAAATCGCGGTGAGTATCTTGATGTGCACTATGGTATCCCCGACCCTGTTAATTAATCGCTCTATTAACGACATGAAACCCATGATTTTTGATGCCATCATACACCTCCTAATCTAATCTGTCTTGAGCTATGATGCGTTCCCACGCGGGAGCGTCACTGCCATTAACTTTAGTAAATCCGAGTAGGGCGGGCATGGCCCGCCAAGTCGAGGGCATCGAATGATGGCAAAGGTGGGCAATGCCTACCCTACCTTAACTAAGGCAAATTTGGAATTGCTGACAATCTAAAATAAAACTTGCCAGCAAAACTGAGCTTTGTTATAAAGACTGGTTTAGTTCACTCGTTCAAGCCTGAGGAAATCCAATGTCCCGAGTCTGCCAAGTCACGGGTAAACGGCCTGCGGTCGGGAATAATGTCTCCCACGCCCATAACAAGACCCGGCGCCGTTTTCTGCCGAATTTACACCATCATCGCTTCTGGGTTGAGAGCGAAAATCGTTACGTCCGTTTGCGGGTCTCCCGCAAGGGCATGCGCATCATCGACAAAAAAGGCATCGATACGGTGCTCAGCGATTTGCGCGCCCGTGGCGAGAAATTTTAAGGAGTCTCATCATGGCCAAAGCTGCACGCGATAAAATCAGAATGATCTCATCAGCCGGTACTGGGCATTTTTATACCACGGATAAAAACAAGCGTAATACGCCGAATAAACTGGAATTCAAAAAGTACGATCCAGTAGCCCGTAAGCATGTGCTGTATAAAGAAGGCAAGATCAAATAGCCTTGCGTTTGCTTGAATTACGCTGTAACAAAACCCAACGGGTGGTGTTCTGAGTCTGCGCTTTATACCGTAATCATTCAGTCCCCTCTCTCCAACCCTCTCCCGAAGGTGGAGGGAGCTAAGGCAGGGGGTCTGAACGCTTACTTTATACCTCTGTTATCGTTTGTGCCCGCCGCGCTCAAAAAGCGTCTGCTTAACCAGCGCCATCAAAAGCAACATCGGCTCAGCGCTCTACGGATGGCTTAGTACCACTGAAGGCCGACCGTGAGGCAGATGTGGTGCGCCTGTG
>PWUP01000157.1 GCA_003562535.1 Gammaproteobacteria bacterium
AAGGGTTTCCCGCACGACGGGGTGGGCATACCTCGGGTTTCCATGCCGTCATTCCGCCATGGACTGGCGGAATCCAGTCACAGGGAGGTGAAGGGTCGGCTAACCAAGGGGGTTGAATGTGCCCCCCTGATGCCGCGACTGATTCCCAGGCAGCCGTCCTTGGCACTGGATTCCGCCCATCCCTGGCGGAATGACGAGGTGGATGATGGATGTTCGGTATGCATTCCAAAAAAAACAAAGAGATAAGCCTTAACTTAATGGCAGTGACCTTAATGGGTATGGCTTAATGACTGTCCAGTAACTCGGCTAAAGTCGCGTAGTCGTATTGTTGGGCGAGATAACTCAGTCCTGCCGCCGTATCAGGCGCTTGTTCAGCCACACCAGCAATCAGGGATTCCAACTGGTTCATATCACCTTGGTCTAGGGCTTGGCGCATAGCGCTCACCGATTCCGCAGGCAGTGCTGCGATGTTTACAGCGCTCAGCGCTGGTCGCCGTGCGGGGTGCGAGCGTTCAAAGTGCTCCAGCCTAGTGTCGCCTCCGGGCGGATAGTCTGGCGTGGTTGCCGCATTGGCTGTTTTAACGCGCACTTGAAATGCAAAACAACTGCCTTGGCCCATCTCACTGGTCACGGTTAATTGTCCACCCATCAGCTCAACCAAACGCTGGCTAATGGTTAAACCTAAACCCGTGCCTCCCGCTTGATAACCGGCAGTAGCTTGTTGAAACGTATCAAAAATACGAGTTTGATCGGCAGGATCAATCCCCTCTCCGGTATCCGTAACGGCTACGGCCAGTTGAATGGCTTCGGAATCAATCGCCTCAGTGTGAGCCTCAACGGTTAGGGTCACTCCGCCGACGCGAGTAAATTTAATCGCATTGCTCACTAGGTTGATCAATACTTGGCGCAGCTTGGTTTCATCCGCGTGGAGGTAAACAGGAACGGTGTCTTGCCCCTCGATTTGGAAGTGTAAGCCTTTATTCTGAGCGTTCAAGGAAAAAACATGATAGAGATCGTTTAATAAACGATGAAAATTAAATGTGTTAGGCTGTAAACGCGCTTGACCGGCTTCGATTTTGGAAAAATCTAAAATATCATTGACCAGAGCGAGCAAATGCTCACTATTGCTCATGACGGTTTGCACGTACTCGCGGTGTTGGGCGCTTAACGTCGAATCTCGTTCCAGAAGTCGGGTAAAGCCGATAATGGCATTTAAGGGGGTGCGGATCTCATGGCTGATATTGGCCATAAAGGCACTTTTAGTCCGAGCGGCGTCCTCAGCGTTGTGCTGGGCTTGTTTCAGTGCCGTAATATCGCGGCCCACCCCTTGGATTTCCACGATTACTCCATGGTCATCCAAGATGGCGCTGTCTTCCCATGCCAGCCACCGCCAGCCCTCCACCGTCCACGCCCGTTGTTCCAAATACACCCGATAAGGAGGATCCAGTAACCGTTCCATAGCGCTGAGGGTACTGGCCAAATCATCCTCATGCACCAGTGGGGCAAAAGACTGGCCGATTAATTCGCTGCGCTGTTTGCCAAACCTGCGGCAATACACATCGTTGACATAGGTGAACCGATTGGCCGTATCAACACGCACAATCAAATCCTGTTGCGATTCCACCAGCCCGCGATACAAGCGGGCTTGAGCGTCGCGGTCGTGTTGGGCGCGGCGGCGTTTGGCGATATTCCACACCAACACCAGAATAATCACACCTTGTAAACTGATCGCCAGCAATAACCACACTAATTGCCGTTGCCGCTGAGTTTCAATGGCCTCAGTTTGGGCATCGACCATCTCTTCGAGCAGAGTTTGATAATGCCACAAGTCCTCGGTCTCATAACGGCCAGGCGTGATGTCATGGATAATCGACAGTAAACGCTGCTCGCCCTCAAACCGGATTGGGCTGGAATACACCGCCACCGTGCGGATTTCGCCACTGGCTAATTGGTGACGAAAAATAAAATAATTGCGATCTTGTGCCGCCGCCCGTTGCCATTCTTGTTCGACTTGTTCGGGCAGCAAGGTGTTAATGTCTTGAATGCGCTGCTGGCGTAATTGCTCACGACGGTAACCGTAAAAGCGTGCGGCGGCTGGGTTGGCATCGGTGATCCGTCCTGTGGCGGGATCAATAAGCAGCATAACGGCGGAGTGCTGTTCAAACAGAGTGGTAAAATCAATCTCATTGCTGTCTGCCCATGCTGGAGCCAAGCACAGCAGCCCTAAACTATAGAGTATGAGAAAGATTAACAATCTGTTACCGAGACCGAGTTTCAGGGTTCGAACGGTAGGCAGAGTCATCATTCAGTCCCCTCTCCCCCATTGCCCCTCACCGCAACCCTCTCCCAAAGGGAGAGGGAGCTTAAGGCAGGGGGGCGCTGAGTGCTGACTAGGCAGAATCATCCGTAGCAACTTAAAGTGTTTGGCGCAGGTGTTGTAACTGGTGTAAAAACGCGGTACGCAGTGCAGCGAGCTGCGCTTGCGGCGTTTCCAGATCCGCCTGTGGATCGGTTTGATAACGGTGTACTACCGTGTTTGCCTGCGCATGTAGGGCGGCATGCTGCTGTTCCAGCTCGTCGAAACTCGGGTCATACTGGAGGGCATGGCGGGTTGCGGGGCTATGCAGCCAGCGACTGAAACGGCAGCAGGCCTGATCCAACGGTGGCGGAGAGGGGGTTTGGCCGCTTAAATAGTCGCTCAGTGTTTGATACCACGTCTCATGCTCCAACTCAGCGAGCAGACTGGGAATCTGTTCCGCATTTAATGTGACACTGCGGTACCAAGTAACCGGAACTTGCCAAGCGCCTAACCACTGGAGTACGGAGGTTGCCGGCATGGGGCGAGCAATGCCATAGCCTTGCCCAAATTCACATCCAAGCTCCAGCAGCAACCGCCCATGCGCTTCGGTTTCTACGCCTTCAGCGACTACAAAGCGGTCGAAGCTTTGAGCCAGACCCAGAATACTATGGATAATGACCACATGTTCGATGTCCGCTAACATTTGGCGGACAAAACTCTGATCGATTTTCAGGGTGGTGGCCGGCAGTTGTTTAAGAAACGTCAGCGATGAATAGCCGGTGCCGAAATCGTCTAAGGCGCAGTGTACTCCCATCTGGCGCAAGCGGGCGATGAGTTCTGAGGCGCTGCTCATGTCCTCAATGGCACCGGTTTCAAGAATTTCCAACTCTAATTGTCCAGGCTGCACACTGGGCTGCTTGTCCAATTGCTGTTGGAGTCGGGCAGCAAATTCGGGGTCGCGCAGTTGCAGGGTACTGACATTGACACTGACCGTAATCGAGCGGTCTAAACCGGCCTGTTGCCAGTCGGCCAGTTGCTGTAAGGCGGTTTCAATCACCCAATCGCCTACAGCAATGGACAACGGGTGTTGTTCAATCAAAGGGATGAACGCCCCTGGTGGCACCAGACCTTGTTCGGGATGTTGCCAGCGAATCAGCGCCTCAAAGCCGAGCAACTGGCCACTGCGCATATTAATTTTTGGCTGATAATACAGAATAAATTCGCGGCGGTTTAAGGCGTGGCGGATGGCTTCAAGTTTAACATAGCGTTCGCGGGGGTTTTGATCCTGCTCGGGATCGAAAATATGATAGCGGTTTTTTCCGGCCAGTTTAGCTTGATACATGGCTTGATCGGCTTGGCGCAGCAGTTGATCCGCGTCAATATTCCGCCCTTGGGGATAGCGGGTGACACCGATGCTGGCGGTAACGACTAACGTATCCGCGCCGAGGGTCATGGGTTGCGACACCGCTTGCAGTAAGCGGTGCACACGAGTGGGTATCGACTCATTGGGGCCGCTGAGCAGAGCGACGAACTCATCCCCGCCGATGCGGGCAATACTGTGGCGTATGCGCACTGAATCTCGCAGGCGCTGGCCAAGGGCGATAATCAGTTGGTCACCGACCTCACGGCCATAGGTTTCATTCAGCGCAATGAGATCATCCAGATCAATATACGCGACGGCGAGAGGCTCATGGGTCTGCTGGGAACGAGCCATAGCCGTGTGCAGATGTTCGGTGAAGGCAATGCGGTTAGGCAGGCCGGTGAGGGCATCATGGCGCGCCATATAGTCCAGTTGCGCCTGATGATTTTTTTGTTCGGTAATGTCCAGATCAATGCCTGCCATCATTTCTGGGGGGGCATGGGGTTCACTGGGCATGACTTGACCGATAGACCGCAGCCAAATCCAATGGCCGTCGTGATGGCGGATGCGGTATTCGATTTCGTAGTGATCCGTTGTCCGGCGCAGCGGTTGGCACAAGGCGTTCATGACCCGCACTTGATCATCGGGGTGAACCAAAGCCAGCCATTGGTCTCGGCTGATGTTGGCGAGTGTTTCTGGAGCGTAACCCAAGAGTCGAGCGTAGTGAGCGTCTAAATACAGGCTGTCGTCGTGCAGATGTCGTTTCCACGTTCCCGCCTGAGCCGCTTGCAGTGCGGTGTGCAGTTGTTGCACTTGTTCCTGAACGCGCTGTTCCAGATGGCGCTGGTGTTGTTCTAAGGCGTGTTGGGTTTGCCGCAGTTTAAGATGGGTGTTGACCCGAGCCAGCACCTCAGCCTCTTGAAACGGCTTGGTGATATAATCCACCCCACCTTCGGTGAACGCACGCACTTTGTGCTCAACATCGGCCGCGGCGCTGATAAAAATGACGGGGATGTGGGCCAAGCGCGGATCCGCTTTGAGGTGTTGACAGACCTGAAACCCATCCATCTCCGGCATCATAATATCCAGCAAGATCAGATCCGGTGGCGTGTGCGCGGCGGCTCGCAACGCCAAGGCCCCTCGGGGAAACTGCACCACTCGATAACCTTGAGTGCCCAGTAAGGTGCTGAGCAATCTAAGATTAGCTACAGTATCATCGACAATCATAACCGTTGTTCGAGGGTGTTCCGCCTGCGCGCTCATTGTTACTCCTCTAAACCTAACAGCTCCCAGAGTGCGGTGTAGTCGTAATTATGTGCTAACTGGCCGAGCTGGTGCGCTGTGGTCTCGTCAACCTCAGCCACTTGAGTCAATACCATCGCAAACTGCTCCATATCGCCTGCACTCAGCGCTTGTCGCAGAGCAGTGAGTCGCTCTGGGGGCAGCAGGGCTAAGGTTGCTCGTGTTAGCTCACCCCTAGGTGTTGGGTCTAAGTCTAGGGTTGAGGACTCAGCATAACAATAATCGAGTTTAAGTGCACGGCCTAGCGCCGCCAACAGCTCGTCCATTTGAAACGGTTTACGCACACACTGATCAACGCCGCTGTTCTGCATCTGCTGTTGGTCATCCGCAGAGACACTGGCAGTCACCGCAATAATCGGGACAGTGCGCCCAGCCTCAGTCGCTCGAATCTGTTGCGTGGCCTCGAACCCATCCATGACCGGCATACGAATGTCCATCAGTACGGCATCACTGGGGTGCTGGGCAAAAGCGCTGACCGCTTCTTGACCATTGCTGGCTTCAATCACTTCGAATCCCAGCGGTTGCAACAGATCACGCAACAGATCACGATTATCCTTACGGTCGTCCACGACTAAAATTTGCCACGGCGGAATTCGGGGCGGCACACCGATAATCGCTCTTGAGGTTTCAGTTCTGCAATCGCTACGGGCTTCGGCTTCTTCGACCGGCAAGTCACAGCGAAAGCAACTGCCTTGTCCGAGTTGGCTGCGGACACTGAGTTGTCCCCCCAGTAATTCGATGAGCGCACGGCTAATCGTTAAGCCCAAACCCGTTCCCCCGATATGGTGACGATGCTGGGCTTGCTGAAACGCATCAAAAATATGGCTTTGATCTTCTTCACTGATCCCCGGACCGGTATCCTCAACGGCGAGGCTTAAGCGCCACATTGACGACGTATCGCTGGGCGGTTCTGCCCAGGCCCGTAGGCTGACCGTGCCCTGTTCAGTGAATTTAATCGCATTGCCCACCAGATTGATTAACACTTGGCGGAGTTTGGGCTCATCGGTGTAAAAGCAGTGCTGAGTCCCAGTTATGGGTTCGACCAGGAGTTGCAGGGCTTGCGCGTGAGCGCGCTGGCGAAACATCTGCTCCACATCATTAATCACATCGTTCAGATTCACCGCACTCAGATTCAAGGCCACTTGATCCGCTTCAATTTTAGAGAAATCCAAAATGTCATTAATCAACGTCAGCAGATGTTCGCCACTGCGAGCAATCGTCTGGATTTGTTCACGTTGCTGTGGGTTGAGCTGTTGATCCCGTCCCAGCAGTTGGGTAAAGCCGATAATCGCATTGAGAGGCGTGCGGATCTCATGGCTCATATTGGCCAAAAACGTGCTTTTGGCTTGATTCGCTGCTTCCATTTGACGCCGCATCAGGCGTTCCTGTTCGGCTTGCTCGCGGGCGCTGATATCGACGAATGCCCCCAGCACCATACTGCGACCTTCTAGCTGGGTCCGGCTGCGGTAAATATCTACCGGGAATTGGCGTCCATCTTTGCGCAGCAATGTGATACCCAAAGTGGCACTGGTATCGCCACGCATGAATTTAGCGAACTCTACTTGAACCCGAGGTAATTCAGCCGCTGGATGAAGATCCCTAGGGGTCATGTGGCGCAGTTCATCCGAACTGTAACCCGACATTTGAGTGAATGTCTGATTGCAAAACACCAGATTGTAGGTTTGTAAATCAGCAGCGACAATGCCCAGGGGCAGATCCTGTAAGGTACTGCGCAAGCGGTTTTCCGAGTGGTGCAAGGCTTGGCGAATCCGTTCTTGAGCCGTAAACGCTTGTGAAAGTTGCCGGTTGCGATGCAGCAGCACCAGCGCTAATGCCGCGATCAGCACCAAACCCACCGCTGTGGTGATGATCAGCCCTTGGTATTGCCGCCACACATCGTACCCTGTCACTGGCGGTGCTTGATCAAAGGGCGGTAAGCGCAGTGCTCTGGCGAGATGCTCAATGACGAGATAATTCACAGCGGGTCTGAAACCGGCAATGCCCGCAGCTTGGGCGGCAGGGTGATCGGCCTCTAGGGCCAGCAAGGCAATAATGAGACGCCGCAGCAAGGCTTGATCAAAGTGACCCAACGCCAGCATTGGCCATTCTGGGTACAGCCGGGTGGAGACCACAAAGGGGAACTCGGCAAACTGTTGCCGATTAATCACTTTCAAACGGTTGGGGTCAAGCTGCCGGCGCTGGGTTAAGGCTTCAATGATGCCGGTCCGTATCAAACCCACATCCGCATGACCCTCCAGCACCGCAGTGATCACGTCATCATGAGAACCGACCACCAATACCTGAGTATCCGCGTGGAGGCGGATGCCGATGGTCAGTAACTCATAGGCCGGTGCTTGATACGCCGCAAGAAAAGATTCGC
>PWUP01000050.1 GCA_003562535.1 Gammaproteobacteria bacterium
CCAGCATATTGACTTCGGCGCGGTGCATGGTTTGCACCTGATGGAAACGGGCATCACCGGCCAGGGTGCAGAGGATGCGGATGCCCAGCTCGTCGAATAACGGCGTCAGATGCCACAGTTCGCCGGCAATATTGTATTCACCAATGAGATTGATATTGTGGACGGTGAGGCCCTCGGGTTGTTGCTCAGGGGTCAGGGGATCGGGTTCACGGGTACCGATGACCTGTTCGACCATGGCTTCACCAGCAATACGGTTGCCGAGGTTTTTAGTACCGTAGAACCCGGCGCAGTCAATGGGGATCACCGGTACCTGCCAGTGCTTGGCCGCTGCCTGGCAGACCGATTCAATATCATCGCCAATCAAGGCCGGTACACAAGTGTTATAGACAAACACGGCTGCGGGCTGATAACGCTCCACGGCCTGTTTAATCCCCAGAAACAGCCGTTTTTCGCCGCGTCCCATAATCACGTCCTGCTCGGACAAATCGGTGGTCATGCCGATGCGGTATAGCGTCGGCCCCGAGGAGCGTGTGCCCCGATTGTCCCAGGAATTACCGGCACAGGCGATGGGGCCGTGAACAATATGCGCGACATCGGCAATCGGCAACAGGGCAATCTGTGCCCCATCAAAGGCACAACCGCCTGCCGATGCACCGGGTTTAGGTCGGGCGCAGCCGGATTTTTCTTTGTGGTTGTGCGCACAGTCTGGCTGATCAAGCAGTACGGCAATCTCAGAGGCTTTCATACCCACTCCATAGTTAATCTCTGAGCAAGAGTGCTAGCAAGGTTTGCGCCATTCTTATTATATTTTTAAATAATTGAAAATAATAAAAATATTGATAAGCCTCTTGTTGTTAAGGCCACAATACCCTCAACAATAGGCATTAACTGACACACCAAGACGGTGATGATCAGGCCGTGCTGTTGCAAACCCGACATTGCGACTGGATGATGGGATGGTTTGTGACATTGTGGGCTGACGGTGACCGACATCTTTGCCAAAATTTTTTTCAACCACAGATTCACACTGATAGACACGGATAAGGTTAATCCATACGGTCATTCCGCCAAGGACTGGCGGAATCCAGTCACAGGGAGGTGAAGGGTCGGCTGGTCACGGTGGCCGAATGTGACCTTGATGCCGCTACCCACATCTCGGCAGCCGTCCTTGGCACTGGATTCCGCCAGTCCCTGGCGGAATGACGAAGTTTATAAAGTTAGGGGTGATGGTATGGTAATTGCTGTCAAGTCTCGCAGGTCTTAACAACTACTGCGGGAGCAGAATTCATGTCTACCATTGGTATTTTCTTCGGCACCGACACTGGGCAAACTCGGCGAGTCGCGAAATTAATCGCCAAAAAATTAGGGGATGTCGCCGCACCACCGGTCAATATTAATCGCACCACCGTGGAGGATTTCCTAGCCTATGACCTATTGATCATCGGCACTCCAACGCTGGGCGATGGTGAGTTGCCCGGTTTGGAATCAGGGGCGGAAAATGAAAGCTGGGCAGAGTTTTTGCCCCTGTTGGATGGAGCCGATATGAGCGGCAAAATTGTGGCCATTTTCGGTTTAGGCGATCAGGCATCGTACAGCACCGAATTTTGCGATGCCATGGTGGAGCTGTATGACTGCGTCAGCGCCTGCGGGGCGACCATCGTCGGTGATTGGCCCACCGAGGGCTATGACTTCGAGACCTCACAAGCGGTGCTGGAGGATAAATTCGTCGGTTTAGCGCTGGATCAAGACAATCAATCCGATCTTACCGAAGCGCGCTTGGATGCCTGGCTGGAGCAGATTCGTCCCGCCTTGGTTGAAATCTACACTTGAATTAACCCGCAGTCGCCCCAAGCCATAGCCTTTATGGCGGGGCGGCGGCGCATCGGTCACGACACCGTATACGGCTGTTCAACCCACGCCATGACCAATTGCATATCGCGCTCGGGCAGGTAACGCAGATCAGCTTGCACATCCGCATACACCCGCAGGGGCAGATTGCGGGGCATGTGGCAGCCACTGAGCATTTGAAAATACCACGCAAAGCTGTAACCGGCTTGGCGATCATAGTCGTGTAGCTGGTGTGCCAGTTCAATACCGGCGGCATTGTTACCGGTCTGCCAAGGCACAGGATGTGCGGCTACGGGATGAATGCCATAGCGGCGTTGCTGGTAACGATCCCGATGCTCACTCAGCGCCAGTATCCAGTGATCGCTGAGATGGCGGTGTTGACCGGCACTGCTCGACGTCCATTCGGCGATAAAGCGCAAGGCTTGCGGGGGGTTGCCGGGCTGAGCGGCGATAGTGGGTATGCGTTCGGCCATATCGTTGACCCAGCGAAAATGATAGCGAGGGTCGCCGTAGGGGATCGCTGCAGGTCGCCCTTCGGGACGCTGCAACAGAGTTTCCAGGGAATCGACGCTCTCCAGATCCGCCCCCAGTGGATGACTGAGCACCTCTTGCAGCTCTTCGAGTTCAAGTTGGAAAAAATCGGTGGGATGATCGCCATAACTCGCTACCAGATAATGGGTTCTGCCTTGCTGACGACTGATCCAGTAACCCGACTCACGCAACCGCTCCGCCAGTCGGTCACCGTCTTGATCTTCCTCCAGCCAAGCCGCTTCAAGCCAAGCCAAGGCATTGTCAGCAATCACCTCATGGTGTGCCGTGAGAATCCGCCCAGGGCGAAACCAACCACCCCGCGACACCCGTGGCGCGAAATCCAGGCCAGACTCACGGCGGAGCGCGTCCAGCAACGGTGCATGGCCCGGCAGAGGTTGTGTGGTATGGCACAGACTAAGGGCAATAGCAGATAGATTATCAAGTGAACTCATCAGGCAAAATCCTAGATTTGTAGTCATAATCGGTTATCCAGCAAATTATGCGCCAAACTCACTACACTATTTGAGAAAACCAGCCTATCTGATGTCGCAGAATGCCTACAGTACAACGGCCAAGGTGGGATCAAGGGCCATGGGTTTGCTGCTGCTGTGCCCACAGATGGGCGTATAACCCATTGTGTGCCAGTAACTCGGCATGACTGCCCTGTTCAGCGATCCGCCCCTGATCCAGTACGATAATGTGATCGGCATCGACCACCGTTGACAAGCGATGGGCGATGACCAAGGTGGTGCGTCCGCTGCGCACTTCGCGCAGATTGGCCTGAATCGCCCGTTCAGTGTGCGTATCCAATGCACTGGTGGCCTCGTCGAACAATAACAGCGCCGGACTTTTAAGAATGGTGCGGGCAATAGCAACCCGCTGTTTCTCGCCGCCGGATAATTTCAAACCGCGCTCGCCGACTTGGGTTTGATACCCATCGGGCAGTCCCATAATGAACTCATGAATATGCGCCATACGCGCTGCCTGCTCGACTTCAGCGGGTGCAGCGGTGGGGCGTCCATAGGCGATATTGTAATACAGGGTATCGTTGAACAGCACGGTGTCTTGTGGAACAACGCCAATGGCCGCCCGCAGGGAATCTTGGGTCACGGTGCGCAGGTCTTGGCCATCAATCAAAATCACCCCCTGCTGCACATCATAAAATCGATACAGCAAACGCCCCAAGGTGGACTTGCCCGCCCCGGTTGGCCCGACAATGGCCAGACTGCGCCCCGCAGGAATTGTGAAACTTAGATCGTGTAGAACCGGTCGGCGCGGGTCATAATGAAAACCGACCTGACGAAATTCCACCGCTGCACCGTGCACCTGTAACGGCTTAGCATGGGCGGCATCTTGGACTTCAGGCGGCACATCGAGCAAGCTGAATAACTGCTCAATATCGACCAAGCTTTGTTTAAGCTGGCGATAAACAAACCCAAACACATTCAGCGGTTGATACAGTTGGATCAGATAGGTATTGACCAGCACAAAATCACCCACCGTCAGCTCACCCGCGATGATACCGCGAGCCGCCATATACATCACTAAGGTCAAACCGATGGCGATGATTACCGCCTGACCAAAATTCAGCAGCGATAAGGACGTGCGGTTTTTAACCGCAGCTTCTTCATAGCCTTGCAGCGATTGGTCATAGCGGTCAATTTCGTGACGTTCATTATTAAAATATTTGACCGTTTCGAAGTTTAAAAGGCTGTCCAGAGCTTTAGTGGTGGCTTCTTGGTCGGTCGCATTCATCTGGCGCCGAAATTTCAGCCGCCATTCCGTGACCCATAAGGTGTAAACCACATAACTGCCGACGGTTGCCAAGGTGACTGCGGCAAAACTGAAATTCAGCATCCCCCACAGAATGACAACCACCAAGAGAATTTCAATGAAGGTGGGTAGGACATTGAACAGCAGAATGCTGAGCAGCGACTCAATCGCGCGCACCCCGCGCTCAATCACCCGCGACAGACTGCCGGTCTGGCGATCCAAGTGAAACCGTAGGGATAAACTGTGCAAATGACGAAAAACATTGACTGAGATGGTGCGCATCGCCCGCTGAGCCACGCGGGCAAACAAAGCATCCCGCAGTTCGGCAAAGCCCAAGCTCGCTACTCGTGCCAGGCCGTAACCGAGAATGGCAGCCAGCGGCAAAGTGACCGCCAAGCTGGCCTCGCCGGTGAACGCATCTACGGCGTATTTATAGAAAATCGGCGTGGTCACGGTGGCGACTTTAGCCAAGACCAAACAGGCCAAGGCCCACACCACCCGAGTGCGCAAATCCTTCTGCCCGGGCGGCCATAGATAATGCGCTAGACTGCGCAGCGCAGTGAGTTCGGCACCGAGACCGCGTGGGGTGATATGGGGATCGGGTGGCAGAGTACGGCGACGCATGAGCTAGAGGATAGCGAGTCTGAAAGAAACAGGATACCGTAAGCTTAGGTCGTACTGAAATAGGCGGGGTTGTCTAGCCGCCGTTGACCTCAGCGCACAGGCTGGCATTCAGACTTTGGACTTTTTAGGCCGAAACAGCAGCCAAATCAGTCCTAATAGCAGCATAAAGCTGATATTCACCACAGCGACAATCAACAGTATCTCCTGCCAACTGAGATCCAGTGTGAAGTCATTGCTCCCATCGCCCATCGGTGGATCGGTGAAGGCGACCGTCAGGGTCTCAGTGTCTGGCTGAATGGTCAGTGAGGTTCCTTGAGGATCGCGGGCATTGATCTCAGCGTTCAGGCGATAGTCACCGGCAACCGTGAGCGGAATCTCCCATTCTTGCACTGTGCCCACTCTATCGCTCAATTCGATCACTTGGGTATGCTGGCGCGGATCGGTAATCCGTAACCACCCGGACACGCTGTGGGAGTCGATGCGTTCTGGGTCAACGCGCAGGGTTGCCGTCAATGTCGCAGGTCTACCCGCCGTTGTGGGTGCCGCAGTGGTATAAGTGAAGCTCAAAGGGACACTGGCAATGCGCAACCGCCGGTTCATCTGGCGCTGAAACGTCCCTCCGTCGAGATCCACGCGCAATTGATAACTGCCAATCGGTAAGGTGCGGATATCCACTTGTCCTTGAAAACTCATCGTCTGTTCATCGAGTTCCAAGACAGTGACTTGTTGTGATGGGTCAGCGGCCTGACGACGCAACGGAGTCAGCGTAACCGTAGCTTCGATCAGCGACAATAATTCCACACGCTGCGAACGCTGGTTCTGCTCAGTCACCCAGACGGTGATCGGCACAGGATCGGTGTGGCGCACAATCCCCGGTACAGAATCGACATTTAAGCCTAGATCCGTGATCACCATGACTCGATTGTCTGGATCCAGTGGACCGTCAATCACCCACTCCCCCGTCCTCGGAGTATCGACTGTAATCAGTTCATAGCCTTGTTCTATACGGTGCCGCACCTGATCGTCAGGATAGTCTTGAATGAGGTTCGCACCGTCAGGATCAAGGATCGTGATCGTCTGCTGCGGCGGGCGAAATGCCAATACGGTAAACTCTTTGATGTCCTCATCGATCACAAAGCGATTCTGCTGCAACGGGGCGGTTACCGGAGGATCGGTTTGCTCTAGGGCTTGCAGATAGGTGCGCTTTAACGTGCCTTGTGCGGCATCAGCCGGGTCTGCCAGTTCTAGGACTAAGGTCACGCGGCGATTACGCGCCCGATTGGCCGCCGTGTCATTGGGGGAACGTGGGCGCGTGTCGGCATAGCCGATGACGCGCAGGCGCTCGTTAGCAATCCCCCGACGGCTAAGCTCCGCCGCAACGGCTTCGGCACGCGCTGTCGATAATTCCCAGTTTGAGGGGAATTGTTCGGTGTTAATCGGCACATTATCCGTGTGCCCTTCGACTACGATGGTCAAGCGCTCATCGCGCAATAAATCCGTTAATTCGGCAATCAGCTCAATGCGTTCTGGCGTCAATTCCGCACGCCCCGAAGCAAATAGAATATCGTCACCGACTTCTAAACGCAGCACTTCTTGCTCCAGTAACAGATCGAAGTCGTCCGTTTGGGCATAAAGCGTGTGGGGTAATCCCAGCAGACTGACCATGACCAGAAACAGACTGATATGTAATAGGCTGTAGCGCATAGTGAGGACTGTACCGAACGGTTTTGTTATAGGCATGAATCGCTCTAGCCACATGGCTTGAGGCTCGTAACCGCAGTTACTTTTTGAGTATATAATACACTAAATTCTGATCCTCAGCCGTGGTGTTGTAGCCATTGCACCCATCTTGTTCCCACACGGCAGCGAGTGCAGCTAAGGTAGCGCCAGTTTAGCTAAACGCCACCATCTGCACCACAATAGCGCAACTGACCTGCGTTGATGCACCGCAAAAAAGCACATACAGACCTGCTGTGGCTGTGAAGCCGGTCTCATCATCTTGCAAAACAACTCCTTTTCTCGTATGGCATGACCCGTGCTGAATAGACGCGAGCCATGCACTATGGCACGTTTGCCGCGCACTGCGGCCATTACCGGATCAACCTCTGCTGGGGACACTTAATGAAGCTGAAACAACTGATTATTGCCACCTCCTGTTTAGCATTCACTTGGAGCCTACAAGCTCACGCTCAAGAACCGATTAAAGTCGGCGTACTGCACTCACTGACCGGCACTATGGCCATCAGTGAAACCACACTTAAAGACACGGTGTTGATGCTGGTTGAACAACAAAACGAACGCGGGGGCTTGCTCGGTCGTCCGCTGGAAGCCGTGGTGGTTGATCCGGCTTCCGACTGGCCGCTGTTCGCTGAACGCGCCCGCGAGCTGCTCGAAGTGGAGCAAGTCGATGTGGTCTTCGGAGTCTGGACCTCGGTCGCGCGTAAATCCGTGCTGCCGGTGTTTGAAGAGCTCAATGGCTTACTGTTCTACCCGGTGCAGTATGAAGGTGAAGAATCGTCTAAAAACGTGTTCTACAC
>PWUP01000351.1 GCA_003562535.1 Gammaproteobacteria bacterium
AGAGGGGACTGAACGATGATTATGGGTCTGATTACCAAAGCGAACGACTGTATACGACCATCCAACTCTAAATATTTGTTAAAAAAAATTATTCTGAGTGATAGCCTATAATCCGTTCCACTTCATTACGCGAACCTAAAATCACCGGCACCCGCTGATGAATGGACTCAGGCGCTAGGGTCATGATGCGCTCGCGTCCGGTGGTGCACAGCCCTCCGGCCTGCTCAATAATAAACGCTATAGGATTCGCCTCATACATAAGGCGCAGCTTACCCGCTTGGCCTTTAGCACTGAGTTTGGCATCAATGGGGTACAGGAACAGCCCCCCGCGATTGAGAATGCGGTGTACATCGGCCACCATCGAAGCCACCCAGCGCATATTGAAATCCTTACCCAGCGGCCCGTCTTGACCGCGCAGGCATTCATCGATGAAACGCTGTACCGGCGGCTCCCAGAAACGCTGATTAGAGGTATTAATGGCGAATTCGTTGGTATCTGCCGGAATCATGATGTTTTCATGAGTCAGCAGAAATTCGCCAAAATCCCGATTGAGCGTGAACATACTCACGCCCTGACCGGTGGTCAACACCAACATGGTTGATGGGCCATACAGACAGTACCCCGCAGCAACCTGCTCGGTGCCGGGCTTGAGAAAATCCTGTTCTGCAGGATAGTCCACGCCTTCAGGCGCTTTAAGCACTGAAAATATCGTACCTACGGAGACGTTGACATCGATATTTGACGAACCGTCCAAGGGATCAGCCAGAACCAGATATTTACCCCGAGGGATGCCGGACGGCAGATGATACACCTCATCCATTTCTTCCGAGGCCAACGCGGCGACATGGCCGTTATGGTGCAGAGCTTCAATGAACACTAAATTGGAAATCACATCGAGCTTTTTTTGTTGCTCACCTTGAACATTTTCTGAATCGGCGCTCCCCAGTACGTTTAATAAATCTCCTTTGTTGACCAGATCAGCAATTTTTTTACACGCCACGGCTAAGTCGTTTAATAGACCAGTAAATTGGCCAGTGGCACCGTGAGTGTGGCGCTGATTTTCAATAATATAGTTGCTGAGTGTTGTACCAATACGCATGATGAATGTGTCCTGTGTTGAGTGGTGCAGACCGCTTGTCATAACGGCTTTCAGCGCACTAAACTAATGGCTTGAATGCCTAATGCCAAACTAACACAACCTTTATGACAAGCTCTATACCCCGCGCCGGATTATGGCGGCGCTTAGCAGCCTTACTCTACGATAGCTTCCTGATTGTCAGTCTGCTATTACTTTTTGCGGGCTTGACCACGCTATTGAACCGCGGCCCGATAACGTCAAGCCATCCGCTGTTTCATTTCTATCAACTGATGCTGATTGCCGTGGTGGTGGTATTCTACGGTTGGTTCTGGATTCGCAGCGGCCAAACCTTGGGCATGCAGGCGTGGCGTTTACAGTTACGCACCTGTGACGGCCAAGCGATTGGCTGGTATCGAGTGTTGCGCCGTTGCTCGGCTGGCCTGCTGTCATGGCTGCCCTTGGGGCTGGGTTATCTGTGGGTGGTGTTCGACCGCGATAAACTGACCTGGCATGATCGTCTTTCTGGTACGGAAGTGGTGGTATTGCCACCCGATCAGGCGGTTAAACGTCCTTAAACTCAGTCGATTGTCATGCACATCCATATTCTTGGTATTTGCGGCACGTTTATGGCGGGATTGGCGTTACTTGCCCGCGCCCACGGTCATCAAGTCAGCGGCTGCGATGCCCAAGTGTACCCACCGATGAGCACCCAATTGGCTGAGGCGGGTATTGAGATCCTGCCGGGCTACGATCCCGCGCATTTGCAACCGGCTCCCGATCAAGTGGTTGTGGGCAATGCCATGACCCGAGGTAATCCGGCGGTAGAATACCTGCTTGACAGCGGGTTGCCCTACACCTCGGGGCCACAATGGCTGGCTGAACACATCTTGCGTGATCGCTGGGTTGTGGCCGTGGCGGGCACTCACGGCAAAACCACGGTCAGTGCCATGTTGGCGCATATTTTAGAGCAGGCTGGCTTACAACCCGGGTTTTTAATCGGTGGTCTACCACAAAATTTTTCGGTATCCGCTCGCTTAGGTACGGGTCCGGTCTTTGTGGTCGAAGCCGATGAATACGACAGTGCGTTTTTTGACAAGCGGGCTAAATTCATCCATTACCGCCCCCGCACGCTGGTATTGAATAATCTGGAATTTGATCATGCGGATATTTATCCGGATCTGGCCGCCATTCAGCGGCAGTTCCACCATTTAATTCGCACCGTCCCGCGTTCAGCCCTGATTATCTCTCATGGCACAGACGCTCATCTGCACCACACCCTAGACATGGGGTGTTGGACGCCGGTACAGCAGTTTGTACAGGGCGATTGGACAACCGCCGAGGCCAGCCCCGATGGCAGTGCGTTCAAAGTGTGTCAACAGCAACGTCCCGTAGGTCGTGTTGAGTGGGGCCAACTGGGGCAGCATAATATGGCCAATGCCTTGGCGGCTGTCGCGGCCGCGCATCATGCCGGAGTCGCGGTGGATCAGGCTGTGGCGGCTCTGAACACGTTCCGTGGGGTGCGCCGTCGCTTGGAGCAACGCGGTACAGTGGCCGGTATTCGCGTCTATGATGATTTTGCCCATCATCCCACCGCGATTGCGACCACACTACACGGTTTGCGCGCCCGCGTTGGCACGGAGCGTATCATCGCGGTGCTGGAACTGCGCTCGAATACCATGCGTCGCGGGGTGTTCACTGCTGAATTGGCTCCAGCACTGCAGGCCGCTGATGAGGTGTTGCTTTTCCAACCCCCTGAGTTGGCCGGCGTGCTAGACCCTGTTGCCGCAGCCGTGGGTGGCCAATGTTTCAGCCGCGTTGACGATATACTCGCCGCTTTAACGGCACAACTGCGCTCGGGGGATCATGTAGTGATCATGAGTAATGGCGGTTTTGCAGCGTTGCATGAACGCCTCTTAGAGTCCTTAGCGCAGCGGCATTGATTTGGCTGTGCGCAACGGTGCCCGTCTGGTGTAAACTCAGCAAGACGCCTTTGCTCTGGATAACGAGTCAAGTCATGATTCAATTACCGCTGTTTCCGCTTAATGTCGTATTATTTCCGGGTGGAGTGGTGCCTTTACGCATTTTCGAACCCCGCTATGTCAGCATGGTGAGTGAGTCGTTAAAACAAGACTCGGGGTTTGCCATCATGACGATCGAGGAACACAGCGCCACACCCCAGGCGACGGCCTTCTACAGCCTAGGCACTGTTGCGGAAATTGTCGATTTTGATCCGCTTGAAGGGGGGATGCTGGGGATTACCTGTCGCGGCGGTCAACTGATACAGATCCAGCACCAGCGGCCACGCGCAGACCAACTCATTATCGGTACGGGTGAATTGCAAGCCCCAGAACCCGATCAGGTCGTGGACAGCTTACACCAACCTTTGATTGAATTTCTCAACAGCTTATTGGCTCGCACTGAAGTTCAACCTTACCGCCGTTGGCTGCACGAAGATTGGCACAGTGCCTGTTGGTTAGGTTTTCGTTTAGCGGAGTTGCTGCCCCTGCCGCTAGCCTTCAAACACCATTTATTGCGTATCGCAGACCCCCGTGAACGCTTGGATATTTTAGACACCGTGTTGCGTGACAATGATCTACTCTAGAGTGTAAACCTTGCTTTACGGTGGCTAAACGGTTATGTTTGACTCTCCGGACTCAAAATGAGGTCAGTACCCATGAAGTATCGTAATTCGTTAATTAGCCTGCTCTCCATTGCAGCGCTCTTGTTACTCGCCCCCGTCCATGCGGCCGACCCCGAAGATTTAATTAATTATCGCAAAAGTGTGATGCGCGCCATTGGCGGCCACAACACGGCGGCGGTTGCTATCGTGCGCGGTCAGGTCGAACATGAAGGGCATCTGCAACATCATGCCGAAGCCTTGGTTGCCACCAGCCAAATGATCGCCGCTTTATTCCCCGCCGAATCGGCTGACGGCGATACGGATGCGCTAGCGCGGATCTGGGATGAACCCGAAGCGTTTAGTGCGGCGGTTACCGCTACCGAAGACGCAGCAGCAGCGTTTCTGGCAGCAGTCAACGAGGGTGGAGATGTCGGTAGCGCCATGCGCGACTTAGGCATGTCATGCCGCAGTTGTCACCAAGATTACCGCGCTCGGCGGTGAACACTCAGCGTACAGTCCGCCTGTTAGCCTTGCTGCTGCTCGTCAGCAGTGCGCAGGCGGCTGATGAGGAGCGTATCGAGCGCGGGCGTTATGTGCTCCACGCCGGGGGCTGTATCACCTGCCACACCATTGAAAATGCTACGGATGCCGATTTTCTAGCCGGTGGCCGGGCAATGGCAACCCCGTTTGGCACCTTTTACTCCCCCAATATTACCCCTGATCCTGACACAGGCATTGGCGGGTGGAGTGATGCTGAATTCATCGCCGCTTTTCGTAAGGGGCGTGCGCCTGATGGTAAGCGCTATTATCCCGCATTCCCCTATAGCGCTTACACCGGCATCACGGATGCCGATTTGCTGGATCTGAAAGCCTATTTGTTCAGCCTAGAGCCGGTTGAGCGCCCAACCCCTGAGCATGAGTTGAGTTGGTTTGTCTTCCGGATTGGCATGATTTTCTGGAATTGGTTGAATTTTGAACCGGGAGTTTTTCAACCCGATCCTGAACACTCAGAGCCGTGGAACCGTGGCGCTTATTTGGTACGCCATCTCGGTCATTGCGGCGAGTGTCATACCCCACGGACATGGACCGGCGGTCTGGATAGGCGAGACTACCTAGCGGGCAACCGCGAAGGGCCAAGCGGGGAGCGTGTGCCTAATATTACCCCTGACCGGAACACCGGCATTGGCCGTTGGTCAGAAAGTGATATAGAATTTTTTCTAGACATTGGCATGCTGCCCGACGGCGATTTTACCGGAGGGTCTATGGGCCCCGTCATCAGGGACAACACCTCACACTTGACCACTGATGATCGCCGTGCGATTGCCGTGTATTTACGTTCCCTAACACCACTGCCTAGTGTGGTCGATTGAATGCCAGACACCGATACGATAGCGATAGAACCGAGAGCACTCATTGAGCGGGTAGGACCTTTGTATGTCCTGCCGGATGTCGCACTGCGGGTTAATGAGTTACTCAGTAATGACGACACCAGCAATAGCCAACTGGAACAGGTGATCAGTTATGATCCTGCTCTAACCGCGCAATTATTGAAACTGGTCAACAGCGCCTATTATGGTTTTCCCAGTTCAATTGACACCATTTCGCGAGCCGTCGCTATGATTGGCCGTGAAGAATTGCGTAATCTTGTACTTGCCACGGCGGTCGCCTCGACATTCAAGGACATTCCCGAAGATCTCGTGGATATGGAAACCTTTTGGTTCCATAGCATCACTTCTGGCGTATTAGCGCGATTATTGGCTCGGCATTGCAAGCATAAAGGGCAGGAGCGGTTTTTCATTGCCGGTCTATTGCACAGCATTGGTAAATTGGTGCTGTTCGATCAATGTCCCAAAGAATCCGCAGAAGTTTTAAGCTTTAAAGATCAAGGTGATGAGGCGGTCATCGAGGCCGAGAAGCGTTTATTTGGTTTCACTTATGCCGACTTGGGTGCGGAATTATTAAAAGCTTGGCAACTGCCACAAAGTATTTGGCAACTGGTGCAATTCCAATTGGAACCCACCCGCCTCAATGCACAGACCCAGGATGCGTGTTTACTGCATGTGGCAGCTAAGATCACCGCCAGCTTTGAACCGTGCGCGATCAGAACTTACAATTTCAATGATTTTGAACCACAGTACAGTGCCAATGCGTGGCAATTACTGGACTTGAACGAAGATCTGGTCAGCTCCTTAGTGTGTAAAGCCTCAGAACAAGCGGCTGATATTTTGCAGATTATCAAACCGAATGCCACATTGGTGTTTATCAATGTGGATCCTGAACATCAAATTGCTGAATCGAAGAGTAAACGGGATAATCCGCGAGCCATCCGGCGGGTCTTAGACTAGGTATCATAGCCTCCGCCTGCCCCTAAACACTTCAAAGTTGATCACCGGACAAAGGCGTTAAGACCCCTGTTTTAAGCGCCCTCTCCCTTTGGGAGAGGGAGCAGCCGCATCCAGACCATCCATAACAGCGGTCTGAGTCGAACACGGTGCTGCCGATGATGCCCGAGCCGATCAACCGAAATTGAAGTTCATTCAACACCCTAAAAAATCAAGGGTATCATCTGGAGCACAATTATGGTTACGGTCAACAGCATCTGGCCACCGTATTTGCCCACCTGATGATGCTGGCCTTTCTCATCGATCAGGTTCAAGAGCAAAAAACAGTTCTGACGCAATCGGTTTCATGATACCGCCAAGCCGCGTGCGAGTGCTGTTTTACCCTTGAAAAAAAGATAGACGAACATAGCGTTCTAAGCTAATCTGTTGCGCATGAAAAGCATCAAATTGAGCGCATGGGCGAAACAGCAGGGGATTGCGTACCGCACGGCTTGGAACTGGTACAAAGCCGGGCGGTTACCCGCACGGGCGCGTCAAACGCCTACGGGTACGATCTTGGTCGAGGTCGCCGACGAGTCACCGGCCCAAACAGGCCGAGCAGCGATCTATGCGCGTGTGTCCAGCGCTGATCATAAGCCGCAGCTCGATGGCCAGGTGGGTAGTTGCCTGGCGTTTGCCAATGGAGCGGGCCTGAGTGTGGTACAGACCGTCACCGAGGTGGGTTCGGGAGTGAACGGGCATCGCAAGAAACTGCTGGCCTTGCTCGGCGATCCCAAGGTGGAGGTCATTGTTGTGGAACACCGCGATCGGCTGATGCGCTTTGGTGCAGAGTATGTCGAGGCCGCGCTGAGTGCACGCGGGGCGCGGCTAATGGTGGTCGATGAAACGGAACTGACGGACGACTTGGTGACCGACATGATCGCGGTGCTCACGTCCTTTTGTGCGCGACTCTACGGTCCCCGCTCGGCAGAGAACCGGGCGAAACGGCTGGTCGCGCAATGCCAAAATGATTCCGAATAGTAACCGACTGGTTACAATTATGCAGATTTCGTTCTTGGACGAACTAAACCTCATCTTTCGCTCAATTTTACCCCCTAGTACCTAA
>PWUP01000333.1 GCA_003562535.1 Gammaproteobacteria bacterium
GTAAAAATACGGCTATATATAACGCTTTTTTTTGTCAGTGTCGCACAATATATGTTGTGCGACGTTAAAAATACGGCACTGCACAACGTTTTTGCATGGGGGAGGGGGGGGGGGTTTTTTTTACGCGGGGGCCTTAGGTACCATACGGGTCCGAAAAATTGTACAGCACATTTCAGAAACACCGTCGCACTTGACTCTTTTTGCGACATTATGTTACATTAAGGACATTCTATGAGACAACAAACCGAACAACAAATAGTAGCCAACCTTAAAAGACTAAAGGACACTCTAGGACACGAACCAAATGTCTTTGAGATAGACGACTATAAACACCTCCCCACCGCCCGCACCATCCAACGGCGCTTCGGTGGTGTAGAGCACATTAGAAAATTAGCCGGATTCACCTACGACAACCATACAAAAGGTGTTAAGAGATCTAAAAAAGCTTTAGAAAGCTTACTGAACTCGAATAATTACGAGAAAAAAATAATCAACCAGTTTTTTACCAAATACCACGACATCGACGGTAAAGAAAAGACTGTGGTGCGCCACTACGCCTACCAACAGTACCTCCCAAATGAAGGACACTACATAAATATTAGTTGCGATGTGGCGGTAACTGATAATAAGTTAAAACATGTGTATATGTTTGATTTCTTTTACCCCACCTCAATCCACTCATTAGCTGGTTGTGTCCGTAGTAAGTTGAAAAAGCTCCGCAATCACCCACCCACTATATATGACGCAACGTATTCTATTATATTTGTCTGTACTAACCCTAAGATGACCGATGAGGACATGAATACAGTACCCACAGAACTAGGTGAGGCACAGTTAATTGACTATAAAACATTTAAAGAGAGGTGGCTGTAGCTTGACACCCCCTGCACCCTATTACCTAATAAGGAAATACTGTTGACTTTTAGTAGTAATAGGTGTAAGCTACGTATACCGCGGTGTACGTTGCTCATACCCATTAACCTAACCAAATCTACCCCACCAAAATGCCTAGAAACACATCAAAAGCGAGTCGCGGTAAAATAAAACGCCGTGCCAATAATGAATTCTCCGCCCTATCAGGAATTAGGGCATTTCAATTATCTGGTAGTTGTGATTGTTTGGTGACGGAGCAAACCACCGCCAACGGCTACCCTATCAAAAAATACGCCTACCTGCTGTATAACAATTTATTAGTAGGTGCACACCCCAAACGAATCAAATCTATTCGTATTAAATCTAGCTGTGGCGTGGATCAGTGCGTTAACCCAGCCCACTTCATAGTCACCGACCCCCTAAAGGACACTCCACCAGGTGCGATTTTCTAAAGGACATTTGTATTTGACATGCTATACTAACGGTAATGATGGAAGTTCCACAAGAAGCCATCGACCATGTTGAGAAGATAATCAACGAAGGTACCGATGAAGACATCCTTGCTTTATTTGCTTTTGATAAAACTGAGCCACGCGCTATGGTGGCGTTTAAATTTCAATACTGGGCATACAAAGTGTTCCCACGGTACTTCGAGTCTGAACCAGCTGATTTCCACACCCAGTTTATTTTTAATATGTTGGCGGCGTACTACGGTGAGCACAACTACCTCAACCTCGGTTTTCGTGGCTGTGCAAAGACGAGCTACACTAAATTATTTCTGGCGTATGTGCTTTTGAATGACATGGAGCACCACCGGAAATACATCAAAGTCCTGACCAGAAACTTCGGCAACTCGAAGCAGATTGTGACTGATGTGTACAATATGATTGTAGAGGTGAAGCAGTTATACGGGGACATCCTTATCAGAGAGAACAAGAAGCAGAAGCAGGAGGAGTCGATGGCCAGTTTTACCACCTCAGACCAAGTTAAGTTATTAGCTGGTACGATTGGTATGACCCAACGAGGTCACGTGCAGGACGCCTACCGCCCAGACTTACTTATGTTTGATGATGTGGAGGACAGGGAGTCTATTCAATCACTAAAAACCACTGAGTCAACTATTTGGCGGATTGACGAAGCTATTCAAGGTTTGTCTGCCAACGGTTCGTATATGGTTAACGGTAACTACATCAGCGACGAGGGGGTTATCCAATGGTTCTTGAATAAACCCCGTATGGTAGTTGATAAAATTGCTATTCAGGATGATGATGGCAACCCCACCTGGGTCGCACGGTACGACAAAGAGAAGATAGCATCCATTAAAGACGACGCTGATGATTTCTATGGGGAGTATATGTGCGACCCATCACGAGCCGACACAGCATTTTTTGAACGCTCACACATTGATAGAGACATTGAACAAGCAAAACAACCCACCTACGAAGCGGCGGGGGTGAAGTATTGGGGAGAGTATCAGCCCCACCACAAGTATGGTATCGGAGCAGATACCAGTGAAGGTGTCGGCAAGGATGCCAATACGTTTGCTGTGTTTGATTTTGGGACGCACCCGAACGACATTGGTGTGTTGACGGCGACGTATTTTAATAACCGCATCCCACCAGATTTATTTGGTCATGAGTTGGTGCGTGTTGGTAGGGAGTTTGGTAATTGTATAGTCGCCCCTGAAGCGAACAACACCGGTCACGCTACCCTTGCCACTATGCGGGGGTACCCTAATATATACAGCCAAAGCGACGCTGTGTCATCACGACAGGTGAAGCACACCCAACGCCTTGGTTGGCGGACAACGAAAAAAACTAAGCCACAGATGTTTTTTGATTTCAGACGTGACTACAATGACGGCCTCATTAAGATATATGATCTTAATGTCCTTAAGGAAATGCGTAGATACACACACATGGATATGACGGATACGCAGGTGGGTATGGTTACAAGACACTTTGACTTACTAATTGCGGTCGTTATTGCGTGGCAGATGCGTAAACACGCCACGTTTCGTGCCCAACACAGCGCGTTACCAGTCGAAGATGAACCTTTGTTTGCTGATATTGGGCTCTAGCATGGTATAATTTACGTACCTATGGCACAAACAATCAAAAAAGAAACTCGTCACGCCATCGTGGCGCAGATAAGTGAAGAAATGGCGTTTGCACGTCGTTATAAGCAGACGAAAATATCTAACTGGCATAAGAATGAGAACTTATATTATGGTTCTAAAAAGAAAACCGACGAGAGCAGGGCAAACGTTGACCTTGGGCAGATGCAGGAGCACGTTCACACACTGCTTTCTAAAATCGACAACCCACTGACCTTTAAGTTTACCAAGCGGAAGAACTCACAAACACGCAGAGTGAGTCGATTAAACGCTCTAAAGGACTTTGACGCTGACCGTAACTTCTGGGACATAAAGGACATTACTGGTAAGAAACAAGCTGTCCTTTACGGTCGTGCCATCTACTGTTACTCTGCATCATCACACGACGGTTACCAGCCACACCTAGATAACGTTGATGTATATGACTTTTTGATTGACCCGTCAGCTGGTGGTATTGATTTAGAGAATGCCCGCTTTATGGGACGCTACGGAGTTGTAAAGGACAGATATGACCTTAAAGGACATAAAGACTACATAAAGACAGAGGTTGATGTCCTTTTGTCTGGTAAAGGAAACAACACCACCCGAACCCAAGAACAACAAAATAAAGAGAACCGTATCCGCGCCAATGAGCACACCGACAAAGACAAAGAGAAACCGCAGGAGGATAAGTTTGTTTTTTGGGAGTGGTTCACTACCTATAAAGGACAACGCTACTACGCGCTCGTTACAGACAATGGTGAGCAAGCGATACGTATGGAGAAATTAGATGATATGTTTGAATCGAACCTATGGCCGTTCTGGACATACGCCACCTACCCAGACCTAACTGAGTTTTGGACACCATCACCTTGCGACTATGTGCGGGAGATAATCATGGCGCAAGCGGTGAGCATCAACCAAATGCTCGACAACGCCGAGCGTGTGAACAAACCACAACGGATTGTGGATGTGACCGCTATTCAAGACTTGTCTCAACTAAAGTACCGGCGCGACGGCTATATTGAAGCATCCACCGGCACCGCCCAGAATGCCCTCCGTACTATCGAGACACCATCAATCGACACCCCACTTTCTGTGTTCCAGCAATTAGAAAACATTAAACAACAAGCGTCAGGAGTAACTGCCGGCGCTCTTGGAGTAGCTGACACCGACGGCCGAGCTACTATATATGAGGGGAACCAACAAAACGTTGCTGACCGCTTTGGGTTGTTTAACAAAAGTTACTCGTTTGGCTACAAGCGCTTCGCCCAGTTGTGGGAGCACGGTGTACGTGAACACCTCCGTAAGAAAGTAGCGGTAGATATTATTGGACCAGAGGGAATCGAAATGGAAATGATTGGTCGCTCTGATGTGTTCCGCAAGAACGACACTTACGCTGTTATGACTGAGCAAAGCAACGCTGAACTAGCTATCAGCGAACAGAAGAAACGTGCTCTCGCCGCATACTACTCTGCCCTACTCGGACAACCAATAGTGAACCAGCAGGTGATTATAGAACGACTTGGCACCATCGCTGGCGAGACACCAGAAACCATCCGCCAGTTGTTAGAGATAGATAAATATGGTGACGCTGAGTTAATGGCAGAGGCAGACAAAGACATCGAGGAATTAGTTGACGGAAAGGTGCTTACTCCAAACCGCCGAGCCAACGCTGCGTACAAGCAACGCTTCGTTCACTACATGATGGACAACGAGAAAGACTTATCCCCAGAGGAGCTACAGCGTATGGTAAGATATGTACAGTCGCTTGACGTTATCATCATGCAGAACACTATGCGTGAAGCACAGGAGCGTGCTCGTCAAGAGATGGAAGCTCAGGTGGGAGTCCAAGGTGGGGCACAACAAAATCCTCAACTACGTTCTCCTGGACCGGCTCAGCCGTTACAAGACGTAATCAATCAAAATGTCCAAAACTAAACACAACCCATAAGACTTTGAACTAGCAAAAGAAAATAAAAAAGATTTTAGTAAATCTAAAATTGTTCGTAAAAATATTGAAAGCGAGTTTACCCTAGCAGATATTTACGATCACTTAGAGTACCTAGAAAAGCAACAGAAAGAAGTGGATGCCCAAATGGGTGTTTGCAAAGCAGCGTGTGAGAATGTAAAGCACCACTATCCCAAGGTCGCTAAAATGGAAGACAAAGAACTACACGCAGCTTCAACTTATTGGGAGAACTGGCAGGTGCAGAAAGATAGTGCAATAAAATCTGGTCAAATTAAAGCCAAGATAAAAGAGTACCAACTTATCTTAGATATTGTCCACACTAAATTTGGCTTTGTTAAAAGCGATAACACTTAATATATGTCACGTACCGCAAAACTAAAAGAAGCACGTCCTGATTTATACAACGACGAGTTAATTCGGTTGTTTGCTGAGAAAGCAGACAAACTCCATGACTTCAAAGCACTCTACGACACCAATGGTGGCAAGGAGTTAGTTGCTCTACTTGAACAAGAAGTTGATAACAAGGTAAGTAAATTATCAGGTCAACACCAAGAATTAAACCATCAGCAGATGGTTGCTATCTGTGCTGGTATTCAGGCTTGTCGGGATATTATCCGCTTATTCAAAACAGCTGAGAAAGGTATTAAAAATGCTGACGAGCAACTAAAGGAAGCGATGGAAGAATAACACACAGCGCACCCTTGGTGCGTACTCCTTGGGATGTCCCACCCATCTTGAGGAGTACATACCACAGGTGTGGTATAATTATTATACGTGTGGGAACGGTCAAAACACCTCCTGACTGGCACAGGTAACTGCCTGATCATTTTATGTATAAAGAAGAAAATACTAACGCTCCAGAGGTAAAAGAGGAGCACCAAAATGTAGCTACACCCGAAGCTGAGGCGAAGTCGGAGGAGGCAACTCCAGAGGAACCGACACTAGCTGATTTACACCAAGAAGAAAAGAAAGAAGAAAAGAAAGTTCCTGATTCTGTACCCCTTGCTCGTCTGAATAAAGAAGTGTCACGGAGAAAAGAATTGGAAACTGAACTCAAAGAGTTACGACAGCAGATCGACGCTGGCGATGACTACGAAGATTCTGATGATTCTTCTGAAGTAAAGCAACTAGCAGCTGAAGTTAAGGAAATCAAGCAACGTGAAGCACGTATTAAAGCCGAGGCTGTATTTACCCAAAACTTAGAACGTACCCTAGAAAATAACCCTGAGTACAAAGATTTAGTAAATAAAGAAGTCATCAAACAGATGGCGTTCAACCCAGCCAATAAGGATAAGACGTACTCTCAGTTACTTGAAGAAGCGTATGGCAACGCTATCCAAGGTCGACGGACCATGGAATCCACCACGCCTCGCGGTGGAGCCGAGAATACTAAAGTTGATATTAAACGAGCCCAAAGCGACCCTGAATATCGACGGCAAGTATTAGCTGACCCTGATATGCGGAAAGAGTATAACAAAGACTTGCACACACGTATCGGAGTCTAAACAATGGTGGGGTTAATAAGTAAATTACCCTTAATATGTCCTTAACAGACTTCCGTCCTGAGTTCGATAATTCGTACCAGGAACTATTCCAGAAGACCATAGTGTCTAAGGAAATCATGAACACTCGTTTTGAAGCTCGTCTTCGTCACGGTGAGTCAGTAGAGCGTGTGAAGTACAGCATCGATGCTGTAAAAGTACGCGACGTTACCCGTGGTGCTGCGTCTACTATTGATGTTATTTCTGACAGCCCAGAGTTGCTTGAGATAAACATCGAACGCGAAGCAGTCTTCCACATTTCTGACGGTGAAGTAACCCAAGCTGGTCCACTAAACCCAGGAGAAGTAATCGGTGGAAAGATTGGTCATAAGGTAGCTCTTGACCTTGATGCACGATGTTTTGCTGAGATTGTAAACGCAGCAAACACATTCGACAACGGTGACCTTACAACCCTTTCACCGACCGGAACACCGATTACTCTTACGAGTACAACTGTTCCACAAATGGCTACTCGTATGCCAGCGAAGCTACGACGTAAAGAGAATCAAACTACAAACGGTATGGTTCTTGTTGCAGACAGCTACGCAATGGCAGACATTGAGCAGTACCTATTAGCAAAAGACATCAACCTAGCTGATGCAACTTTTGTTAACGGTTACGCTGGTCCTATCCGAGGAGCAACAGCTTA
>PWUP01000096.1 GCA_003562535.1 Gammaproteobacteria bacterium
AAAGCCGCTGGGCTGACGATTCCCGTTAGCGTGAATATCAGCGCCCGACATATCCAACAAACCGATTTTACCCAGCGTCTTGCTAAACTTCTGGACACATATCCCCAGGTTGCCCCCGAGCACCTAGAGTTGGAAGTGCTGGAAACCCATGCGCTTAAAGACACATCACAAGTCTCGCAGATTATCAAAGACTGCACGGCGCTGGGTGTCCACTTTGCCCTCGATGATTTCGGCACCGGTTATGCATCGCTGACCTATCTCAAACAACTGCCAGTTAGATTGTTAAAAGTCGATCAAAGCTTTGTGCGTGATATGCTGGATGACGCCAATGATTTGGCGATTTTGGACGGTGTCTTGAGCTTAGCCACTGCGTTCAATCGTCAAGTCATTGCCGAGGGGGTCGAAACGGGTGAACACGCTAAGATGTTGCTGCGGTTAGGCTGCGACCTGGCGCAAGGCTACAGCATTGCTCGCCCCATGCCCGCAGAAGATATGCCAGCGTGGGCCACTCATTGGCAACCTGAATCGGACTGGGTGCAACACATTCAGGTTCAGCGTGATGATTTGCCGGTACTGTATGCACAAGTGGAACATCGTACCTGGCTGCGTAGCCTGAATGACTATCTTCACGAACAACGTGACCAAGCGCCACAGCGGCAGTCATGCCCCAGCCGTTTGCAAACCTGGCTCACTGGCCGTGGCCACAGCCAGTACGGTCACTGTAGTGCATTTGCCGAGGTCTTAAGCCTTGATGAACAGATCAACCGGCTCGAAGCGGAGATCTTGAAGTCGCATCAACAGGGGCAACTCACCACCGCCCAGACACGCCTGACGGTGTTGAATGAACGGTGTCAACAACTGTTTAGGCAGCTCAATCGCGTGTTAGAGCAGCAATCCGTGTGATGAAGGCGTACTGGAAACTCCGCTTAATCGTCATCGGCGGGTTATTAATTATACCGATCCACTCGGTCAGCGGCTTGACTATCTGGTGGCGCAGTGACCAGCACGATTATCGCGATCAGCACGCTATTTACCGCCAAGCCGAGGCCGCCTATCGCCACGGTGAGTTTGCCGAGGCCGCCGAGTTATTCAGCCGATTACCGGGGGCGCTCGGTCATTATAATCGTGGCAACGCTCTGGTCGGTCGCGGCGAGCTGCATGCCGCCCTGGCCGCCTATCAGCAGGCACTGGCCTTAGACCCCGAGTTGACGGTCGCCCGCGATAACTATGAGCGGTTACAGCAGTTCATGCATTCGCCACCCGCCACTGGTGATGCTGAGGCGACTGACGCCGCCAGCAACGGTGAGGACACCGCCGAACCCGCCACCCACGGCGCCCACGATAACGGCGACAGCGAGGTTCAAGATCAGGATCAGCCCCCTAGCGCAGAAGAACGCACCGCTGAGTTAGCCACCGACGGTGATGAACCCGGTAATAGCGCCGATCCCGAGGGCATGACCGCTGACCACGCTGAGGGTCATGCGGATGCAGCGGAAATGGCGGCCAATGAGGCGGACTGGGAACAACAGCAGGCCATTGAGCACCAGTTACGGCGAGTCCCTGATGATCCGGGCGGCTTATTGCGGCGTAAATTCCTGCACCAATACTCGCAGCGGCATGATTAAGCGGTACCGTCTGAGTGTGCTCAGCCTGCTGTTGTTCGCTGGATATCACCACCCTGCACTGGCGGCTGCCCAAGCCCAGCTCGACCGCACCCTGATCAGTCAGGACGAAAGTGTCTGGCTGCTGATTGAGGTCGCCACCGATCAGCCGCTTGATACTCCGGATATCAGTCAACTTACCCCAGATTTTGAAATTCTCGACAGCCGCCGCAGTGACCTGGCAACCGTCCGCCAGCAACAGCGCATGCAGTGGCAGTTTGAACTGATGCCGCGCCGGACGGGGGTACTGACTTTGCCTGCATTCACCGTCGCTCAACGCTATCAGACTGAACCGGTGAGCATTGAGGTTTTAGCCGCTGAAGCACCGGAGCCGGAGGTGTTTATCCTGACGGATATCGAGCCGTCCGATCCCTATGTGATGGCGCAGGTTCATTATCGTGAACGCATTTTTGCCGGACCACGGCTGCACGATGTCAGCATCAGCCGCCGTGAGCCGTTTACCGATGTCTTGGTCCATCCTCTAGGCGATTTTCAGCAATACGTTGCCGAATACAACGGTCAGTATTATCGGGTGTCCGAACGGCGCTATGCGCTTATTCCCCAACGCAGCGGCACCCTGACCCTGCCGCCGCTGAGCTTGCGCGGTCGGGTGCGAACCGCAGCCGCTGACGATGCCCTGCAGCGCGGACGGCGCGTTGAACACCACGCGGAACCGGTGACTCTGCAAGTGCGACCGCGACCGGCCAGCGCCCTAGGGACGACATGGCTACCCAGTATCGCGGTCACTCTGGAAGAGCAATGGTCGAGCGAACCACCGCAGTTCCAAGTCGGCATCCCGATCACCCGCAGCTTACAACTCAGCGCCCGTGGTGTGGAGGCGGTGCAATTGCCTCGGCTCCTCCACCCGGATCTGGCTTGGGCGCAGGTGTATGCCGACGCTGAACACCTCGAAACCCGCCATGACGACGGCTGGTTGCTCGGCCACTACACTCAAACCGTGCGCATCGTTCCGCATCAAGCCGGATCATTTACGTTACCCGCAGTAACCGTCCACTGGTGGGACACGCAAACCGATACCCCGCACATCGCTCAATTACCTGCGCGCTCCGTCATGGTACACGCCGCCGACACCGAGGCGCAGGAGCGCATTATCCACCCCCTGCCGGCTCCGATCACCCTGATCCAACCCACGGAATCACCGTCTGCTCTACCGTGGCCACAGATCAGCAGCGGACTGCTGCTGTTGTGGCTGCTAACCTTGATGGGTTGGTGGCAACAACGACGGCATCCGCGCCAAGCCGCGCCGTCAGCACCGGCTGACAGCGCCGTGCCTACGCCCAAACTGCGCCACGCTTGCCGCAACAATGATCCCCGTGCCGCCTCACACGCTCTGCTCTGTTGGGGACAACGCCACTGGCCGAACACGCCACCGGCGAATTTAATCCAACTGGCCGAGCGGCTACCAAAAATCAAAAACTCCATCATTGAATTAGATCGTCACTGCTACGGTTTGCCTCACTCCACTTGGAACGGCCGTATGTTCTGGCGGGCATGGCGATCCCGATGAGTGTTACGCTATACGCTGGAGTAATTGACTCAGCTCTGTGCACAGCCCCTTAAGCCATAGAAAAACACCATGCTCACTCACACACCCAAAACTCAGCCTACTGGACGAACCGCGATGCTAGGCGTCGATTTGCCCGCTCGCCACACGCTGATTACCGAAACCCTGCGGGAGGACAGCGTAGTCCGTGCAATTACTAACGCAGCCCAGAAACGCAATTTATCGACCGCCAAAACCCAACGGATAGCCCACAGCTATGCCCGCGAAATTGCCGCAAACTTTTCCTACCTATTTGCCCGTCTGATACGACCGGTACTGCGCGGACTCTGGGGTCGGGTTTATGACAGCGTAACCCTGCATCATGGTGAAGATCTTGCCGCTATGATTGCCGGCCATACGCCCATTTATGTGCCCTGTCACCGCAGCCATCTGGATTATTTGCTGTTGCCTTATTTGTTACACACCCGTAACCTACCCATTCCCCTAGCCGCCGCGGGTAATAATCTCAATATCCCCTTAATGGGCAGTGTACTGCGCTGGGGAGGTGCGTTTTATATCCGCCGCAGCTTCCGAGGGAATCGGTTATACGCAGCGGTATTTCAAAGCTATACCGCCACCTTACTGCGCCACGGTGCCGCACTGGAGTATTTCATCGAAGGGGGACGCAGCCGCACCGGCTTAATTCTGAAACCGCGCATGGGTTTATTGGATATGACCTTACGAGCCGGGTTGGTCTCTCCACAGCGACCTTTGGTATTGATTCCGATTCATATCGCCTATGAGTCGGTGCTGGAAAGCCACGGGTATTTAGCCGAACTGGCTGGACAGTCCAAGCAGCGCGAATCGCTGCGCAGCTTATGGCGCGGGTTGGTGGATCTACGCAAACCGCGTGGCGAGGTTCACGTCAATATCGGTGAACCGCTGTATGTACACCCGATATTCGACCACTATCAGCCGGATTGGCGCACACCCGCCACAGAATCCCCCCTCATGACTCGCCCCGATTGGCTGCAAGCCTGTACCCGTCAACTGGCTCGGCAGATTGTCACCGGCATCAATCACGCCGCCGTGGTGACGTCCATCGGTCTCTTAGCCTGTGCTGTGCTGGATAATGAAGTGGATAACGCAGCTCCCCAAGCCGTTGCCGTCAACCAAGTAATGGCGCGCTTTAGCGCCTTGCAGCAGTTACTGCACGCTTGGCAATATTCCACTCGCTGCATGGTCACTCAGCGCAGCGCAGCAGACAGCATCGCCCAAGCCTGCCGCTTGGAGCTGGTGTCTCAACCTACGGCTGAACAGATAGCCACCAACGCGACCCAACGCGGGCTGCTGGACTATCACCGCAACACGGTGCGCCATGTGTTGGCGCTACCCAGTGCCGTCGCGGCTTGTTTAAGCGCTCAAACCCGCTGTTCCACTGAGGCACTGCTGGCGCGGATCACCCAACGCTATGCCGATCTGGCCGATACCCTGTTTCTGCCTTGGGCCGTGGAGGCACTGGCCGAACCTTTGCACACTCTGCTCCGAGCGCTGGCCGATTTAGGCTGGCTGCACACCGATGCAACCGGCTGGCAAGCCACTGAGGCTCATCAGCCGGATTGGCAACTGCTGGCGCGGTTGGCTTGAGTTGTGAATACCCTACGCATTCACAGCTTAACCCTCGATAGATTCCGTGGGGCGCATTCACTAGCACTGGAACTTCACCGTCGGCTAAACATTTTTGTGGGCATGAATGGCGCGGGTAAATCAACTCTATTGGATGCAGCGGCTATTCTGCTCTCATGGCTGGTCAATCGCATCAAACATACTGGCGCTTCTGGGCGTCCGATCAGTGAAGCCGATATCCGCAATGGTCAAGCCAGTGCCACTCTAGCGATTAAGCTCGCACAGGATAGCCATAATTTCGGCTGGCATATAGTGAAAACCCGAAAAGGTTACTACAAAAAAGAGGGTTCCTCGGTTTTAACCGCCGCCTCTGAGGCAGCCAAACGTATCCAGTCGGATATCAGCGATCATAACGGAGCGGTCAATCTGCCACTGTTTGCCTATTATCCGGTAAACCGTGCAGTGCTCGACATTCCGCTGAGAATTCGAGCGAAACACCGTTTCGATCTGTTGTCTGCTTATGAGGACTCATTGACCAGCGGAGCCAGTTTTCGAACATTTTTTGAGTGGTTTCGGGAAAGGGAAGATTTGGAAAACGAGGCATTTAGGGATCAACACACTCTGTTTAAAGGGAGCGCCGCAAACCGAGTTTTTCCTGATGCACAGCTCGAAGCGGTACGCTACGCCATCAAGCAACTTATGCCGGAATTTAGCCAGCTCACAGTACGGCGTAATCCACTGCGCATGGAAGTAGAAAAAAACGGTCAGCGTCTAACCGTTAACCAATTGTCGGATGGTGAAAAGTGTTTTATGGCTATGGTTGGTGATATGGCGCGGCGCATGGCCATCGCCAATCCATTACGCGACCAGCCCCTGCACGGTGCTGGGGTTTTTCTGATTGACGAAATTGATCTACATCTGCATCCCCAATGGCAAAGACAGATTATCCCGAAGTTAACCAAGGTCTTTCCCAACAGTCAGTTCCTGATTTCCACCCACTCGCCCCATGTGATTACCCATGTACAGCCGGAAAATTTGTTCCTGTTGCACATGACAACGGAGGGGCTAGAGGTCATGCGGCCATCAGAATCTTATGGTAAGACGGTTGATCGAGTGCTAGAAGATTTAATGGGATTAGACACCACTCGTCCCACCCAGGTCTCAGCCAATCTCCAACAGATTTATGCGCAGATTGATCGTGGTCTGCTGAATGATGCCCGTGACCTGATAGATCAACTCAGGGAGCAAATCGGCGAAGATCCAGAATTGGTCAAGGCTGATATACTGATCAAGCGCAAGGAGTTGATTGGCAAATGAAGCATATCGTCAAACACGCTGAACCTCAGCCGTTTAGCCAGTGGAAAGCACTGGCTAACGCAAACTGGCAACCTACTTATGATCAGTTATCTGGTGCTCTAAAAAAAGCTTTGAAAATTGCACTAATGGATGAACAAGGATGGATTTGCTGCTACTGCGAGAGTCGGCTTACCGATGATCATTCGCATATTGAACACTTTAAACCGCAGAGCGATCCTGACGTTGATCCCCTCGACTTCAGTAATTTGCTCTGTTCATGCCAAAATCAACTCAAGAAAGGCGAGCCGCGTCATTGCGGTAATTTGAAAGACAACTGGTTCGATCCTAACGCTTTGATTTCTCCTTTTGATCCTAGCTGCGAGCGTCGCTTTGCCTTCACTGGCGATGGAAGAATCAAACCACTTATTGAAACTGATCAAGCAGCTACGGAAACGATCTATAAGCTAGGGCTAGGTATTCCTAAGCTGAATGCGATGCGTACTAAGGCTATTGAGCCATTTCTCGATGAAAGCTTATGCCCCGATGAATTTCAGTCTTTTGTTAGCGGCTATCTCGCGAGGGACAAGTCAGGTCGCTTCGGCGAATTCTGGACGACCATACGCTATTTATTTGCAGGCGAAGCCGCATAACTCATTGCATTAAAATGAACACCCGCTTTACCCTACGCACCCCTTATCAGCCCGCCGGTGATCAACCGGCAGCGATTAACGCCCTAGTCGATGGCTTGGGGCAAGGGCTGCGCTATCAAACCCTACTCGGCGTGACCGGCAGTGGCAAAACCTTCACGATGGCTAATGTGATCCAAGCCGCCCAGCGCCCGGCGATTGTCCTCGCCCCCAATAAAACCCTGGCCGCGCAACTGTATGGCGAGTTTCGGGCGTTTTTTCCCGATAATGCCGTCGAGTATTTCGTCTCGTATTACGACTATTATCAACCCGAAGCCTATGTGCCGGCTTCGGATACCTACATCGCTAAAGACGCCTCGATCAATGAACACATC
>PWUP01000307.1 GCA_003562535.1 Gammaproteobacteria bacterium
AAACTCAGGGTTTCGACTCGCTGGTGGCTGGCTGCGCAGCAGGTTGGCTGCTGGGCGCTGCAGCAGGCAGCTCCAAATCTGGAGCTTGGTTAGTAGCGGCAGTCTCTTGCGCACGCTGCTCTTGTAGCTCAACGATACATTTTTCGACTTTGCGGATGCGCTGCTTGAGTTTCTTGAACTGCTTTTTTTTCATCTGTGCTAACCTCCATTGATTTTTTAGAAAATTTCCGAATTTTTATTGCTTTAACCCTGCATCAATGTTTTGATGTGTGCGGTTACACTCCGACCCAACGCCGATAAGGCATAACCGCCTTCTAAACAGGATACCACACGCCCAGAGGCGTAGCGGTCAGCAAAGTGCATGAGTTCGCGAGTAATCCACGCATAATCCGATTCAATCAAATTCCATTGGGCTAAATCGTCTTCATAGTGGCCATCAAACCCGGCTGAAATAAATAGCATTTGTGGTTGAAAGGTTTCCAGCTCAGGTAGCCAGCGGCTGCGGATGGCATCACGAAATTCTTGACTGAGCAACCCACGGCCTTTTGGCACATTAATCAAATGACCGGGGACCGTATCACGACCACTGAAAGGATAGAGCGGATGTTGATACGCTGAACAGACCATGACCCGCGGGTCGTCATCGAAGATGTTTTCGGTGCCGTTACCGTGGTGAACGTCAAAATCGACCACAGCCACACGCTCTAAACCGTGTTCTGCCAGTGCATGTTTAGCCGCCACAGCGATATTATTAAAAAAACAAAATCCCATAGCCTGACGCCGTTCGGCATGATGGCCGGGAGGACGTACACAGCAAAAAGCGTTTTCGACTTCTTGGCGGATGACCAGATCGGTGGCGAGAACCGCTGCACCGGCTGAGCGTAGCGCCGCTTGTACGGTGTACTGATTCATGAAGGTATCGGGGTCAATACGTATCAGACGATCTGGTGCGGGTCGGCAGGCTAAAATCTCATCGACGTACAGCATATCGTGAGCGCGGGCAAGCTGCTCAATGCTGGCCAAAGGAGCTTCATAATGCAGCAAGTAATCGAAAATGCCCGAACGCACCAGTTGATCTTGAATCGCGTGCAGCCGTTCGGGTTGTTCGGGGTGGCCAGAGATCATTTCATGCTTCAGGCAGTCACTGTGACTGATGAATGCAGTTCGCATGTCGGTAACTCCTCACTAATGATTTTTAGTCCATTATACCCATGTCCAAGTCGTTCAAGTCAGGTTTGATCAGTAAAGATTTTTTTATGACCACAACCGTCACACAAAAACCACTCAAGATATAATAGGCACGGAGTATAAAATATTTCACCGTCTATTTTGTTACGGAGGCTCTATCACACGATGAATGATATACATCAGTCTGAAACACCGTTGTGGCACAGCATCAGTGTTGACGAAACGCTGAAAAACCTAGAGATTACTGACCAAGGATTTAGCGCTGAACAAGCGCGTGAACGCTTGGAACGCTACGGTTATAACCGCTTGCCCGCACCAGAACGTACCGGGCCAATTAAACGATTTTTGCTGCAATTTCACAATGTACTGATTTATATTCTCTTGGCTGCCGCTGCAGGCACCGCCGTATTGCAACATTGGGTCGATACGGGGGTGATTTTAGGCGTGGTGTTAATCAACGCCATCATCGGCTATATCCAAGAAGGTAAGGCGGAAAAAGCCTTAGATGCCATCCGCGATATGCTTTCGCCCAAAGCAGTCGTCTTGCGGGACGGTCAACGTTATACCGTGCCTGCAGAAGAACTTGTGCCCGGTGATATCGTGTTTTTGCAAGCCGGTGACAAAGTGCCCGCTGATTTACGCATGATCCGCGCCAATAATTTGCGCATCGATGAGGCGATGTTAACCGGTGAATCCGTTGCCGTAGAAAAAGCAACGGAGCCAGTGGCTGAAAAATCCGACCTTGGCGACCGCTCCAGCATGGCGTTTTCCGGAACCCTAGTGACTTACGGCCAAGGCCGTGGGGTGGTGACCGGCACCGGTGCCGAAACGGAGATCGGCAAAATTTCCACACTGCTTGGCGAAGTGGAAACACTGACCACGCCGTTGCTGCGTGAAGTGGCGCAATTTGGCCGCTGGTTGTCGGTAGCCATTGTCGGGTTGGCCGCATTCACCTTTGCCTTTGGTTATTTGATCCGTGATTACGACATCATGGAGATGTTTCTAGCGGCCGTCAGCTTAGCGGTTGCAGCCATTCCCGAAGGCTTGCCCGCCATTATGACCATCACCCTGGCCATTGGGGTGCAACGCATGGCGGGGCGTAATGCCATTATCCGCCGCTTACCCGCTGTGGAAACCTTGGGTTCAGTCACCACAATCTGCTCGGATAAAACCGGCACCCTGACCCGTAATGAAATGACCGTGAAAACCCTGGTCACCGCTGATGAGCATTTCCAAGTCGGCGGTGTCGGTTATGAGCCACACGGTGGGTTTACCAAAGATGAGCACGACATTGAGCCTGAACAGCATCCCGTACTCGCGGAGGCGCTGCGGGGGTTGCTGCTGTGTAATGATGCCGAGCTGTATCAGCCCGAACTGGGTGACGGTTGGGTCATGGAGGGTGATCCGACCGAAGGGGCGTTAGTTACGGTGGCGCTCAAAAGCGGGCTGGATCAAAAATTGCTGAATCAGCATTACCCGCGTACCGATGTGCTGCCCTTCGAATCGGCGCATAAATACATGGCCACTTTGCACCATCACCATGAGGGCAACCAAGCGTATATTTACCTCAAGGGTGCTCCTGAGCGGGTTATTGCCTTGTGCGCCCAGCAGCGCACGACGGATGGCCGCGATCAAGCGGTCAATACCGAGCACTGGGAACAGTGGATGCAGGACATTGCGGCCTCTGGGCAGCGGATGCTGGCCGTTGCCGTCAAAGAGACCGATAACGGTCAGCGCAGTTTGGAGTTTGCCGATGCGGAGCAGGGCGGTTTCACCCTGTTAGCGCTGTGCGGCATCATTGATCCGCCGCGTGATGAAGCCATCAAAGCGGTCGCTCAGTGCCAAGAAGCCGGTGTGGTGGTCAAAATGATTACCGGCGACCATGCCGTAACTGCGCGAGCCATTGCCGAAGATTTAGGCATTCGCACCCAAGGTGGGGTGATGACCGGCCAAGAGGTTGAACAAGCCTCCGCTGCGGATCTAGAAAAGATCGTACCCGATATTGATGTGTTTGCTCGCGCCAGTCCGGAACATAAGCTGCGGCTGGTGCAGGCCATCCAGGCCAATAAACAGGTTGTGGCCATGACCGGTGATGGGGTCAACGATGCGCCGGCTTTGAAACGCGCCGATGTCGGTGTTGCTATGGGCATCAAGGGCACGGAAGTGTCTAAAGAAGCCTCAGAAATGGTGCTGGCCGACGATAATTTCGCCTCCATCGTTAATGCCGTGGAAGAAGGCCGCACGGTCTACGATAATTTGCGCAAAGCGATTTTGTATCTGCTGCCCACCAACGGGGGGCAAGCCTTCACCATTGTGGCCGCGATTTTGCTGGGTCTGACCTTGCCGATGACGCCGGTGCAGGTATTATGGGTGAATATGGTAACGGCTGTAACCCTAGCCTTAGCCTTGGCGTTTGAACCGACTGAGCCAGGAGTTATGCAGCGTTCACCGCGTCCACCGGAATCACCTTTATTGTCAGGATTTTTGATCTGGCGAGTGTTTTTCGTCTCTGTGTTGCTGGTGGTCGGTACCTTTGGCCATTTCCTCTGGATGTATAATCAAGGCATCGATGTAGAAATTGCTCGCACCGTGGCCATTAACACCCTAGTCATGGGGCAGGTGTTCTATTTGTTTAACAGCCGCTATATTCTCGAACAAGTGTTTAATCGTGAGGGGCTGTTCGGCAGTCGCTTGGTATGGATTGCTATCGGCGTGTTAATCGTGTTGCAGGGGCTGTTTACCTATGCCCCACCGATGCAATTCCTGTTTGGTACGGCAGCGATTGGTTGGGCTGAATGGGGTCGGATTCTAGTCTTCGGTATTCTGCTGTTTTTCTTTGTCGAGTTAGAAAAACTGGCACTGAAGCGTTATGGAGTCACCGCTTATCAATAAGCCTGCTCCCTTGACGACCCGGGCAACGGGTCGTCATCCTCAGCGGGGGCGTTATGTCTCATAACGCCCTAAACGCTCCAGCGCAATCATGAGTCTGGCTACACTCTTGCACCAGAGCCTTGGGGTTGCCTTGGATGCGCCGCTCATACGTGCCGTGTCACTGCAATCGGATGAACCGCCCAATATCAAGACCGCTCACTCCGTATTACAGCAGCATTTCACTTTGAGCAGTGCGGAGTTGGTATCGATATGGGCGGACAGTGTGGTGCGCGCACTGAGTGCCATTGATGATCAACTGAATGGAGGTTACCTGTCGCTTGCCTCCAATGGTCGGTTGTGCCGCAGCTATTCAGGGGCGATGCGGAGTTATATCCTCGATCCTTTCGGAGTAACACATGGTTTAGATAGAGCGGCTCGGCACGTTTTATGTCGGCAGTTGCACCACCACACCGTGCGTATGCTGCAAGCGATGGATCGTCTCTGTTCGACCTATGATCTGCCTGATCCTGATATGGCTGAGCTGTTAACCCAAGACATTGATGGGTTCACTCAGCGATTATTGGAGCGTATTGAACGGGTATGCCTGCATTTGCCCCAACAGGTGTACGCACTGCTGGCGTATCGTGAGGTCTTCGGTCATGCGGTATTGTATTTTTTCCGTACCGCCCTCCAACAGGATCCGCGCGTACAAGCCACCGAGCGAGTGTTAAAGCAACAGGGGGTGCGATTATCGCCTAAGCCATTCAAGCGGCATCTGGTCAAGCTGCAAAAACAGCAGATTCAGCACCAAGAAGCATTAACTCATATGCTATCAACTCGTGAGCGTGATCATCGTAACGTGTTGATAAAAAAACTAGATCAGTTAGATGACCTGTTGTTTGCCGTGCGGATGCATCAGGAACTATTACAACACTTTCGGCAGTATTGTGCCGACTGGAACGCGTATCTGGCCGTGCGCCCGTGTGAACTGCAACAGTGGGTGATCAGTGCGGTCTTGCCACCTGATGAGCCAGTGCATTCAGCGACAGATGCCCATAATGGGTCTTTAGAGTTAGAATTAACGTCTATGGCGGCGTCTTCAGGACAATCGATGTCTTATGAAACTGATGTGCCCGATGTGCATGGCTGGTCTAAGGCACGGGTGCAATCCTATCAGCATGAAACGGCTATGAAACTCAACATACCGGTTGTGTTTCACGATAGTTTTCAGGATGGCAGTGATGCGCCAGATATGGTAGTGATTCCCCCAGGGCGTTTCCTGATGGGTTCAATCAATGGCGAGTACCGACGAGCCGATAATGAACGCCAACATGCGGTGACGGTCTCCCAAGCTTTTGCCTTGGGCAAATATCCAGTGACGTTTGCGCAGTATGATCGCTTTTGCATCGCTACCGCCCGTGAGCAACCTGGTAGTTCAGGCTGGGGGCGTGGCTCCCGACCGGTGATTAATGTCTCATGGTACGATGCGATGGCCTATTGCCAGTGGTTGTCAGCCATGACCGGGCAAACCTACCGCTTACCCTCTGAAGCAGAGTGGGAATATGCCTGTCGGGCGGGTACCACCACCGACTATCATTTTGGCGATACCATCACCTCTGACCAAGCCAATTTTCAGCCAGATGATGTCGATTTCAGTGAATGGATTAAAGACGCTAAGACCACCCCGGTGGATCAGTTTGCGGCTAATCCTTGGGGTTTATACGATTGTCATGGCAATGTGTTTGAATGGACCGGCTCTGAGTACGATAAGCATTACAGCGGCGCTGAGCGGCACATTTTAACCATAGACGCTGACGACGATATCCGCCGAGTTGTGCGTGGCGGCTGTTGGTATTTTTACTCGTGGTGGGTGCATTCAGCCGCTCGTTTTTGGTTATTGCCCGATTCACGCAATTTTCTGCAAGGGTTCCGATTGGCGCGATCGTTGTGACCTGCATAGCTTAAATCAGTGTCCAGATTTTGGGGCCACTATAGTGCTGGAATGTGCGGGTGCAGAAATTGCAGGACTTGGCCAGTGAAACCCCGTTCACTGGCCAACAATTTAAGGTGTTAGCTGCGCGGTACCCAAACCGAGCACCAACCTTCGCGTGCCACTAGCTTATTGCCCACTGCCGAACACGGTGCCCATTCAGCGTCTTCGGGGCCATCATACAACACACAGTTGTAGCAATACCGATCTTCTTGGAATAAGGCATGATCAGAGGCATCGGCTGCATTGTGGCGATAAAACAGGGCTTGTGCGACCGGATCATCTTCTTCCAGACGTTCAGCGGCTAGGGATACACGGCCTACCAAGGGGGTCACAGCAACGCCAATAGCGCTGAGCTTGACGAAACGACGACGGCCTTTATCACAGTGGTCAGACATGGGAATCACTCCTAGTTTTCAGTCATTAAATTGAGTTGAAACCAGTTCACAATGACCTGTTAGAAAGCATCCAATTTAGAAACAGTCCACGGTGACTGGATAAGCTTGTACGTGGCAACCTCACGAGGTACTCATGTCAAGCAAGCGTTACTATACCACTTCCAGTTGAACACAGGCTGAACCACTGTTCATATCTTACAGTCGTTCGCCGTGATGAGTAGCACTGCGTTGATACCGTGTAGGTTAGGTTGCCACTTGCCAACGCAATATTAACCTAACCGTCATTCCCCCAAGGATGGGCAGAATCCACTGCGATCCGTTCAATTGACACCTTAGTGCAAACTGATTCTGTGTACTGCTTACTTTTTTGGCAGAAAAGTATTACTATCTTAGTGTTATTTGCACTTGGCAGTCATTAGGTACGCTACCAGCAAAAGACTTAAAGCCAAAAAAGCGATAAAATACATTAGCTTAAAGCCTATCGATTTGTTCTGCAGTTGATAATAAAACCGTCGCAACCAATCCCGCCGCATTTAGCGAATGGTTGCAACACCCTGCGCTGACCGGTCAACTCAAGCCGGATAGAGAACGGAACTCAGAACCGTTTAAAATGGCTGAACGTGCCGCCGATCAGCGTTTAGCGCAAGTC
>PWUP01000045.1 GCA_003562535.1 Gammaproteobacteria bacterium
GGCGAAAGGCGTACATCTCGCGGAATTTCCAGCCGGTATCGACATGCAGCAGTGGAAACGGCGGTTTGGCCGGGTAAAAGGCTTTGATGGCCAGATGCAGCATCACCGCGCTGTCTTTGCCAATGGAGTACAGCATCACCGGATTGTCCGCTTCGGCGACGACTTCGCGCAGGATATAGATACTTTCGGCTTCCAGCCGTTGAAGATGGGTGAGGGTGTGAGGCATAGCAGATCGATTCTTAAGGTTAGGGGGTAGATTGTAACGCAATCTTTCAGTCTGATAGATCAATTGATTGGCCATCCAATCTGTAGCATCAGACAGAAAAAAATCTTGAAAAAAGAGATAAACTGTACTAAGTTTTGCTTAAAAAATAAGAAAAAAGTTTAAATTTCTTATTTATGTTGCTTAGCCATTAGCCGAAAATCAACCCAAAGGAGGAAACGCCATGTTCACCAAGCAGGTAATCGCCTGTGCAACCGTCGCGCTGTTGTCCACCGCTGTCATCAGTACCGCCATAGCGAGTGACTGGAAACCCACCCAGCCTATCGAATACATCGCACCGGCTAATCCGGGTGGTGGCTGGGACACCTTAATTCGCACCACCGCCCGCGTGTTGCAGGAAGAAGGTCTCGCTGAGCAGAATTTTGCCCCGATCAATATCCCAGGTGGGGGTGGCGCGGTAGCTTGGGCGCAGGTCGCAGCCAAGCGAGGCAATCCGCACACCCTGTTTGCGGCTAGCCCGCCACTGATCTTAGTGCCGCTATCGGGTGCCTCACGTTTTAACCATCAGGACTTCACTCCAGTTGCACGTTTAATCACCGACTATTCCATCCTGCTCGTCCGTGATGATTCGCCCCATCAGTCGGCCACTGATCTGTTCGAAGCGATTAAAGCCCGTCCCTCGCTCAGCGTCGGCGGCGGGTCTGCTCCCGGTTCTATGGATCATATCTCGGTCGTCGGAGCAGCCGTAGCGGCGGGTGTCGAGGCTGCAGGTCTGAACTACATCGCATTTTCAGGGGGTGGTGAAGCGATGACCAACCTGCTCGGTGGCCATGTCGAGGCGGTTATTACGGGTGCCGGTGAGGCCAGTGCCCAGTTGCAGGGCGGCCAGTTGCGTGCGCTAGCGGTGTCGGCACCAGAGCGCATGGCAGCCCTGCCCGATGTGCCCACCTATATGGAGCAGGGCATTGATTTCACGTTCGATATCTGGCGCGGTATTATGGGCACACCAGACATGCCGGAAGCCGCAGTGCGCTATTACGAAGATCTATTCCAACGTATGCAACAGACCGAGGGTTGGGCGATGGCGCGTGATCAGTTGGGTTGGATCGATGCCTATCAGGGCAGTGCTGAGTTTGGTGAATTTCTCGACGGTCAACTTGAGCAATTCAGCAGTGTGCTCAGCGATCTCGGCCTGATGCGACGTTAACACAACGTTTATAGCCGTTCGCCCTGATAACCAGACCTATGAGCATCGTTCAGTCCCCTCTACCCCAATGGGGGGAGAGGGCTAGGGTGAAGGGGGCTGAACGCCTGTGTCCGGGGATCAACTTCACATCGCGCCCCACGTTGTTTACCGATGGGCGCGATCTAGTAGGGATGAAGCGCTATGAAAGCATTAACGGCTAACCGCATACTTGCGGTGCTAATCGCGGTGTTGTCACTGGCCTACCTGTACGCCGCTTATCAGATTCCAACCTTTCCCATCCCACGTCCGATTGACTCTGATGCGTTTCCTAAGGTGCTCGGTTTTGTGATGCTCGGACTCTCCGTATGGCTGTTCTTCGAACGGCCTGAGGGACAGGAACCTGCACCAAGCCTTTCGTTCGGCGAGCAAGTGCGCCGTTGGTTGCCCGTCGTAGTAACAGCCATTGTGATTGCGATCTATGCCGCAACCTTGCAGAGCCTAGGTTTTGTGCTCAGCTCGTTTCTGCTCGTAGCTGGGCTGACATGGTTCTACGGTTATCGTCGGCATTTTGTCAATATGGCCGTCGCCCTGGCCGTACCGCTGGTGCTCTACTTGGTCATGACCCGTCTAATGACCATTCATCTTCCACGCGGCATCTTGCCGTTCTAACCCGGAACCTAACACATGGAAGCCTTTGAGTACCTATTGTACGGCTTCAGCATTGCGTTACAGCCCACTAATATTCTCTACGTCTTTCTCGGTGTCTTCGCCGGTACCCTCATCGGTATGCTACCGGGCTTGGGGCCGATTTCAGCGCTGGCGCTGATGATTCCGATCACCTTTGCCATGAACCCAGCCTCTGGCCTGATTCTGATGGCTGGGGTGTATTATGGTGCAATTTTCGGCGGATCAACCTCGTCTATCCTCCTAAACGCTCCCGGCGTAGCAGGTACTGTAGCTACATCCTTTGATGGTTTTCCTTTGGCCAAGCAGGGTCAGGCCGGTAAGGCATTGGCGCTGGCGGCTTGGTCATCATTCATCGGCGGCACGATCAGCGTCATCGGCCTGATGCTGATTGCACCAACACTGGCCAGTTTCGCGGTGAGCTTTGGCCCCGCAGAATACTTTGCGCTGATGCTGCTCGGTCTTACAGCGGTCGTTAGCCTATCAGAACGTTCGCTCGTCAAGGGACTGATCTCTGCCGTGTTCGGTATCATGGTGGCCATTGTCGGTATTGACCGCCAGACCGGTACCCAGCGCTATACCTTCGATTCATTGCATTTTCTGCAAGGCATTGACTTCTTAGTGGTCGCGCTGGGGGTGTTCGCACTGGCTGAAGTGTTTGTCATGCTATTACAAGGACGTGATGCCAAGGGACGCGCCAAACAGGCGCTTGGCTCGCTCAAACTCTCACGGCAAGAAGTCAAAGAAATCGCCGGCCCAGTAGGGCGCAGCTCGGTACAGGGCTTCTTTGTCGGCGTATTGCCGGGTGCTGGCGCTACGATTGCGTCTTTCCTGGCCTACATCACCGAGAAACGCATCGCCAAGGACGGCCATACTTTCGGCAAGGGCAATATTAAGGGGGTAGCCGCGCCAGAAGCTGCCAATAATGCGGCCTGCGGTGGTTCCTTCGTGCCCTTGCTGACGTTAGGTGTACCCGGCTCTGGTTCGACAGCGGTATTGCTGGGTGCGCTGCTAGTGATGGGCGTTACGCCAGGGCCAATGATGCTAGAGCAACGCCCGGACATCTTTTGGGGCGTGATTGCGAGCATGTATATCGGTAATATTTTTCTGCTAGTGCTCAATCTCCCCTTAATTCCCTACATTGCACGTATCCTTGAGATACCCAGACCCATGCTGTTGGCACTGATCATTGTGTTTTGCATGATTGGGGTTTACGGCCTAAAGTTCACAGCTTTTGACCTTTACCTGCTGCTCGGCTTTGGGCTAGTTGGTCTGTTGATGCGCTTGAATGGTTTTCCGCTGGCACCGATGATTCTCGCGCTTATTTTGGGCGATCTGATGGAGGAGAATATGCGTCGTGCGCTGCAAATCTCCGGTGGCGACTGGATGATCTTCCTTGAGAAACCGATCTCGGCAACGCTCCTTGGAGTCGCGGTCCTGTCGCTGGTGATACCGCCTATTTTACGCAGAATCCGGGCTGCGCGGGCGCAAGCGCGTGAAGAGGGATAAGCGCGCCTATCCCGACCACGGCAAAGCCGTGCACCGTGCTTATTACACGTTGCTGGTGCAGCATTGACGCCACCGGCATAACCAGTAATACTTTCGCCATATTGCATTGAGTTTATTCATTTAAAAACCATAAGACCATCCATAAAAACCATCGTATAGAGAGGAAGTTACGTTGCGGAGATTCTATCCTTACAGTGTGCCGTTCTGCCGGATGACGCTGTTGGCGACTGCCGTATCGGTGGCTGCCACCGCCCCTGCTCAAGCGTTCGAATTTGCCAGCCAAGAGGGCACCATCACTGGCAGTTTTGACACTACACTATCGCTGGGTGGCCTGTGGCGGATGCAAAAACCCGACTCGGCTTTGATCAGCATCGCCAATGGCGGTACCTCCCGTGATCCCAATGCCGATGACGGTAATTTAAATTACCGCCGGGGTGAGTTGGTGTCTTCGGCGGTGACCGTCACCCATGACCTCGAAGTCAATTACCGCGACTATGGCGCTTTTCTGCGCGCCACGTATTTTTACGACGATGCAGTGATGAGCAAAAGCGAACTCGACCGCTATGCTCGCCGTGAGGCCGGTCGCGATGCCGAAATCCTCGATGCCTTTGTCCGGGGGCGGTTCGATATCGGTGATCGCCAACTCAATCTGCGCCTAGGGCGGCAAGTGGTCAGTTGGGGCGAAAGCACATTCATTCTCAACGGCATTAATGTGCTGAATCCGGTCAATGTCAGTCGGCTGCGGATGCCCGGCTCGGAGCTGCGCCAAGGGTTGACGCCCACGACCATGCTGTGGGCTTCCCAGGATTTGACCGATAATCTGGCTCTTGAAGCCGTCTGGTTGGCGCAATGGGAAAAAACCAAAATCGATCCTGCGGGAACGTTTTTCAGTACCAATGATTTTGTCGGTACCGGCGGACGCTTTGCCCACACCGGTTTTGGCCGCCGGGATGATGGCAATGCCGAACCGGGCCTATTCCCGATCGCTCCCACCGGACAACTGTTTGCCCCGCGTGATGCGGATCGCACACCCAGTGATGGCGGAGAATACGGCCTAGCCCTGCGGGCCTTTCTGCCTGACTTAAATTTTACCGAAATCGGGGTGTATTATCTCAACTACCATAGCCGCACGCCTTACGCTTCCGGCTATCGCGGTGGCATCAGCACACCGGGGACGATTGCCAGCCCCCTGCCGCCGGGCGCGGATCTGGCCTTAGATGCGGCTGGGATACCGGTCGCGCCCGGCGCTGTTGGCTGTTCGGTGCTGGATATCCCGACCTTTGGCGCCCTGCACACTCCCGGTAATATCGGCACGCTGGCGGCAGTGCTCGGGGGTGATGTGGCCCAGGCGACCCAGTTATCGGCGCTGAATGCCACCAATGCCGCTTGTGGGCGGGCGGCTGTGGCCGGTGGGGCGGGCCGTTATTTTGTCGATTATCCGGAAGATATTCGTCTATTCGGTCTGAGCTTTAATACCGCTGGCCCGGCCGGTATTGCACTCCAAGGCGAGTATTCCTACCGCGATAATCAACCGTTGCAACTGCCCTCGGCGGAGCTGCTGGGGGCGGCACTGGGGATTGGCAACCAACTCACCGGTACCGATCCCGCTCAGGCGGCGGCCGTGCCCTATGACACCGAAATTACGGGTTATCGGCGGGTCGCCGTGCATCAGGTGCAGGTCACGGGGACTAAGGCCGTGCCTAATGTTTTCGGTGCCGACCAAATGATTATGGTTGGTGAAGTGGGTTATACCCGGCTGCAACTGCCGGACGATCTCAAATTTGCCGCACCGGGTTGTCATCTGCCGCAACCGGGGTCTGCAACAGGGGCCGCCTTTGGGGCCACGGACAGTGGCTGTTTTGCGACGCGCGATTCTTGGGGGTATCGTTTGCTCACCCGCTGGGAATACCCCAATGCGCTGGGGGCGGCCACCTTGAGCCCACGACTGGCGTTTTCCCACGATGTCAGCGGTCGCAGCCCGACATTTAATGCGGGGGCGAAAGCGTTGACCTTTGGCGTGGGTATGGATTATCTGCAAACCTGGCAAGCGGATTTAAGCTACACCACTTTTTTTGGCGGGCGGACGATTCGTGGCGTGGATCCTGAGCCTAACCCCGCCGGACAGCCCCAGAGCTATGCCAGCCATACCAATCCGCTCAAGGATCGCGATTTTATCGCCCTGAGCATCCGTTATTCATTTTAAGTGATGGCTAGGAGCACGATTATGAGGCACACCGTGTTGACTCGAACCGCCGTATTATGGGCCCTGGGCATATCCTTGGTGTTACTGCCCCTGATGGCCAGTGCGGACGCGGCGCGTTTAGGCCAGGATTTAACGCCCATGGGGGCCGAGCGGGCCGGTAATGCCGCCGGTACGATTCCCGAGTGGCAAGGCGGATTGACCCAGGCCCCCGCAGGGCACAGCCCTGGCGATCACTATGCCGATCCATTTGCTGACGATGCCATCCTTTTCACGATTGATGCCAGCAATCTCGATGAACATCGCGATCAGCTCACTCCGGGTCAAATCGCGCTGTTAGAAACCTATCCCAGTTGGCGGATGACCATCTATCCCACGCGGCGCAGCGCGGCTTTTCCGCAGGGGCATTATGACCAGACTGCGGCCAATGTGGGGCGAGCGGCACTCAATGCTGCCGGTGTGCTGACGGGCACCAGCGGCGGGATTCCCTTTCCCATGCCCCAGGACGGTCGCGAGGCGATCTGGAACCATTTAGTGCGCTATCGGGGCGAGTCGTACCGCATGAACTGGAGCCAGGCGGCCGTGACCCGCACCGGGGCGTACACGCCCGTGCGGTTCGATTACGATTATGACTTCCACTATGGCAGTCTGGAAAAATCCCCTGAGCAGATTGAACCCAATAAAATCGCCAATTTCCTGCAAACCGTCACCGCGCCGGCGCGGCTGGCCGGGCAAATCCTGTTGATTCACGAGTACACCGACAACCGCCAAGCGTGGACGTACAACCCCGGCCAGCGCCGGGTGCGCTTGGCACCGAATGTGGCTTATGACAATCCCGGCACGGCGGCCGATGGATTGCGCACCAATGATGATTTCGTCATGTTTAATGGAGCGATTGACCGCTATGACTGGGAGTTACTCGGTAAGCGGGAAATCTATGTCCCATATAACTCCTACACCGTGGTGGGCAACACCGTGCGCATGGATGCTGTCTTGCAGGCCGGGCATATCAACCCGGATTACGCCCGTTATGAATTGCATCGGGTGTGGGTGGTGGAGGCCACACTGAAACCCGGCACCAGCCATATTTACCAGCGGCGCACGTTCTATATTGACGAAGATTCATGGATGATTCTGGTGGTGGACAAATACGATGCCCGCGACCAGCTCTGGCGGGTGTCGGAGCAGCATAACATCAATTTCTACGATTTGCCCATGCAGTATCCGGCCCTGGAAGTGCATCATGATTTGCAATCCGGGCGCTATATCGCC
>PWUP01000289.1 GCA_003562535.1 Gammaproteobacteria bacterium
AGCGGCACTGACCTGTTCGGCCAGGGCTAGAGCTTGAGAGTCCAGACTCATGTCAAAACCGCTCCAGTTCAGGGAAAGGCAGTTGCCCGCCGTGGACATGCATGGCACCAAACTCGGCACAGCGCGCCAGGGTTGGAATCGCCTTGCCCGGATTCAATAAACCGTATTCGTCAAATGCCGCCTTGAGCGCATGGAATTGTTCTAATTCCGGGGTATTAAACTGCACACACATTTGATTGATTTTTTCCACCCCTACACCATGTTCGCCGGTAATCGTGCCGCCGACCTGAATACACAGCTCCAGAATCGCCCCACCCAGGGCTTCAGCCTGTTCGAGCTGTCCGGGCTGGTTGGCATCGTACATGATCAAGGGGTGCAGATTGCCATCGCCGGCATGGAACACATTGACCACCCCCAGTCCGTATTGTCGGGATAACTCCTGAATCTGATTCAGCACTTTGCCGAGTTCGCGGCGTGGAATGGTGCCGTCCATGCAGTAATAGTCCGGCGAGATCCGCCCCACGGCGGGAAAGGCGGCTTTACGCCCAGCCCAGAACAAGGCGCGTTCTTGGTCATCACGCGAGGTGCGGATTTCGGTGGCCCCGGCCTGTTCCAGCACCGTGCGCACTTGAGCAACTTGCTCGGCGACTTCCGCCGCCGTGCCGTCTAGCTCGCACAGCAAAATCGCCTCGGCTTCCACCGGATAGCCCGCATGGACAAAGTCCTCAGCAGCGCGAATGATGCCGTTGTCCATCATTTCCAAACCACCCGGAATGATACCGCTGGCAATAATATCGGCGACGGCTTGCCCGCCCTGATCCACCCGATCAAAAGCGGCCATGACGACTTGCGCTACAACGGGTTTGGGCAGCAGCTTAACGGTGATGTCAACAATCACGCCCAGCATGCCTTCGGAACCGTTGAGTACGGCCAGCAGATCGTAACCCGGGCCGTCGAGTCCACCGCTGCCGAGGGTGAGTGTCTCGCCTTCCATAGTCAGCATAGTGACGCTGATAATATTGTGAACCGTCAGACCGTATTTCAGACAATGCACCCCACCGGCATTTTCCGCCACATTGCCGCCGATGGAGCAGGCAATCTGTGAGCTGGGATCTGGGGCGTAATACAGACCGTAGGGCGCTACGGCCTCAGAAATGGCCAGATTACGGACTCCGGGCTGGACGCGGGCGCAGCGATTGTCGGGATCGATCGTGATAATTTGATTGAATTTAGATAAGGAGAGCAGCACCCCCTCCGCATGGGGCAGCGAGCCGCCTGAGAGGCTGGTGCCTGCGCCACGCGCCACCACGGGTACGCGCAGCTTATGGCAGACCCGCAAAATATGTTGGACTTGTTCGATGCGGTCGGGCAGCACCACGGCGCGTGGAATCTGCCGATAGGCCGACAGACCATCGCATTCATAAGGGCGCAGTTGTTCCGTTTCCGTCAGGATGTACGCGGCTGGCAATCCCCGTTCTAGGGCGCTGCGCAACTCGCTGATACTCACGCGGGGTGAGGCATCAGTGCCTGTCGGTGCTTCAATATCGAGTGCCATATTAAAGGTCCTGTGTCGGTTGGGTTGGGACAGTGGGGTGGGCGGGCTGTTCAGACGTACTATAACCGAGGCGGGCGGATAGGGTAGCGCCCGCTTGTTTTATCAGGGGAATCCACTGGGTATTGCGGCGTTCTATCGGTGCCGATACCGAGATACCGGCCATCATGCGGCCATTACAGTCACGCACGGGGGTGCCGATACAACCGACCCCAAGCTCCGCTTCTTGATCATCTAAGGCATAACCCTGTTGCAGAGCCTGTTCGACGGTGCGCCACAAGGTGTCGGGGTTGGTAATCGAATGCGGGGTGCGTGGCGCTAGACCAGTACGTTGAGCGTAGTCCAAGCAGGCAGATAGGCCGCACTCGGCGAGAAACAGTTTGCCCACGGCGGTGACATGCAACGGTATATGTCCACCGATGGTTTGTTCGACCCGCATCATGCGGCTGGGAGGATAGCGATCAAGGTAAACGACTTCATCACCTTCACGCACAATCAGGTTAACCGTTTCATTAATTTCATCGCGTAACCATTCTAGAATCGGTTGCGCCTCACGCCGTAGGTCGAGGCGTCCCTGCACCCGACTGCTAAGCTGCAATAATTTGACACCGAGCTGGTATTGACCGTTTGGGGTGCGTTCAATCAAGCCATGTTCACACAGCGCGGACAAAATGCGGAATGTTGTGGACGGGTGCAATTGGGTTATTTTGGCCAGATCTTTAAGCATCACCGAGCCAGGCTGTGAGGCCACGGCATCCAGTAAAGCAACCATACGATCAATGACTTGAATAGAGCTATGCGGCATAGGGTTTATCAGATAAGCCTAATGCCCGCTAAACCGAGGCATGTGGGTTGGGGGCACGAGCCAGTTCTGGCAACGTGCCGTTAAGCCCCATCGCTTGGCGAACCAACACCTGTTTAATGGGAGTCAGGTGGTCAGTGACACTTAATCCGCGGGTTCTGAGCCATGCCAAGGGAGGCAACTGGGTGTCGAATAAACGCTGAATCGTATCCATGGCGTGCAGCATCAGCTGGTTTTCACCGCGTCGCCAGCGTTCATAACGGCGCAGTGTCGGCAAGGCCGCTAGGGGACGATGACGGCTGACCGCCTGCCCCAAGACTTCGGCTAACGCGGCAACATCCAGTAAGCCGAGATTGACCCCCTGACCGGCCAAAGGATGCACGGTATGGGCGGCATCACCCACCAGCACAATGCCCGGTTGCACATAGCGTTGGGCATGCTGCATCCGCAAAGGAAACGTAGCGCGGGTGCCGGTGACGCGCACCTCGCCAAGACGTTCCGCTGAGGCCTCGGTGAGTTGCTGCCCCAGGGTGAGATCGTCTAACTCAGCTAAGACTTGGGTCTGTTCACTGTGATGCGACCACACAATGGAGCATTGGCCATCGGCCAGCGGTAGAAAGGCCAGCGGTCCGCTGGGCAAAAAGCGTTGCCAAGCCGTGTCAGCATGGGGCTGTTCAGTGCGGACCGTGGTCACTAAAGCGTGTTGGTGGTAATCGCGTTCTACCGTGGTAATGCCGGCGCACTGCCGGACTTTAGACCGGCTGCCATCCGCTCCAACCACCAATTGACCGCGTAACCGTTGCCCGTCGTCAAGGTCAACCCGCAGGCTGCCGTCACTGGCTGTGGTCAACCCAACAAGCTGCGCCGGACTCAGTAAACGGATATTGGCCTGGGCACTGGCACACTGCCACAAGGCATAATGCACCGCACGGTTTTCAGCAATCCAGCCCAATTGCGCATAGCCCAGCTCAGCACTGTCAAAATGGATTTCCCCCGCGCCGTCCCAGACCCGCATTTCGCTATACGGATGACAGCGCTGCGCCGAGATGTTGGCCCAAGCGCCCAAGTTGGCCAAAAGATGCTGTGAGGCGACGGATAAGGCCGAAACCCGCAGATCCATGGGATCACTCGGTGGTTGCGGTGGTTGGGGTTCCAACAGCGCAATACTCAACCCGGTGCGGGCTAGGGCGCAGGCCAGCGCGGTACCGACCACGCCGCCACCCACAATGATGATCTCGAAGCGGTTATTCATGCAGATGGCTCTCCAACAGGCTGGGGTAATGGCAGCCCACGAGCCAGGCGGGATTGTCGGCCCTGCAAGCCCATAGTGTGCCGAGCAAGCAGGCGCTTGGCAGGCGGTAGAGCATCCAATAGCCCCAAGCCAAGGGAACGCAGTCGCCGCAGGGATGGACTGCCCCCGCCGAATACTCGCACCAGACCATCGGTGAAGGCTATCCCTGTGAGTTGATCCCAATCCCGTTCTTTCACATAGCGATTCAGCACGGCAGGACTGCCGATGTCCAGCCCCGTGCATTGCGCCTTAGCAATCTGTTCGGCCAGGGCGGCGACATCGCGCAAACCGAGATTAAAACCTTGACCAGCAATGGGATGCAGCGTATGAGCGGCATTGCCAATCAGTACGGTGCGGGGGCGGGTATGCTGATACGCCTTGAGCAAGTGCAGCGGGTAGCTCAGCCGAGGGCTAAAGCGTAACGGGGTGGCCAAACGGCCATTGAATGCGGTGCCAACGTAGTCGGCGAACGCCTCATCGTCCATGGCCAAGAGTGTATCCTGTTGTGTACGTGCGACGGTATGAACCAACGTAGCCTGTTGGTGCTGCATCGGCAGTAAAGCAAACACCCCCTCAGTGGTAAAGCGCTCGTAGGCCATACACTGATGCGATTGAGGCAGTTGCACATCCGCCAAAATTGCAACCTGCTGGTAATCATGCTGAAGTACGGGAATATTGAGTTGTTGGCGAATTGAGGATTGTCCGCCATCGGCAGCGACCAGTAACCGCGTGGTGACACGGTGTTGCAGACCATCAGGCCGTTGCACTGTGACCTGTAGGCCATCGCTGTGCAGGCTGATGTCTTCCAGCGTGGCAGGTTGCCAGCGCTGCACATCAGGATAGGGAGGACGTTGCAGTGCCTGCTCTAAATCATGAGCCGTAACCACATAGCCGAGTGCGGGTACATCGAGTTCATGATGGCGTAATTGCACTTGGCCAAAACTGCCCTGCTGGGAGACCTGTACCGTCTGGATGGGGCAGGCCGGAATACCCGACCAGACACCTAAGCTATTCAGTATGCAGCGGCTGGTGTAGGCGATAGCGAGACGCCGGGGATCGGGGCGGGTTGTCGGGGGGCGGGCTTCAACCAAGGCCATGCGCAGTCCTCGCCCACTCAAGGCACAGGCCAGGCTGGCACCGACCAGACCGCCGCCAGCAATTAAAATATCGTAATCAGGCGTAGGCATATTCACACCCGTGTTTCAGTGCAAGCGGTGGCTGCTGTGCAGCGGTTGTCGTTGACTTTGGTGTAATAATAAGACGCCAACACGCAAATATTCCACGATTTCGCTGTAGGCATGCTCATCGCCTTCCTCTTGTTCAGAGTCATCGAAGTCAATGCGGGCAATTTCACTAACATCATTGAGAAACTCATGAATTTCACCTTCGAACTGATCCAAAGAATCCAGTCCTCCCAGCCCTAAACCCGCCAGAAAACCTTGGCACCAAACGCCTAACGCTCGAGTCCGCTCATGCAGACTGTGTTCATCGCTGGGCAATAACAGCACAAGATCGCAATCCGTGCCCTCCAATTGCCCTAAGGTTACGGTGAACAAACCACGCAGTTCAGTCAGTGCGTCTGGGTTAGGGCTGGTTTCTCGACTCGCCGTGGTTAACCAGCCTTCGGTGGTTAGGCTTGGGTCAGCGCATAACATACCGCATAATAGGCCATGACACTCGGCGGGTTCGATGGGATAGGCCAGCAATCGGGCTAGTGCGTTATAGTCGGGTAGAGACATGGTTTACAGCGCTCGAAAAGTTAAGAGTGAATGATACCATTGATAAGCACTCGATATTTGCCCACTCAGTCGATGGGGCAGGGCTGGCCGATAGTGAATCAACCCTTTATAAGATAGCAGCCAATCCGGTTCGGAGTGAAGATGAGTAGTTTTAGCGAAGAGACTGAACAGTATTTAGTCGCCTTACAGCAGCGACTCGATGTGTTAATTGATCATCAGCAACAATTGTATGCGCATCAGCACACACTGGAAGCCGAATGCGATCAACTTCGGCAGCAGCGCGATGAGCTAACCGCGCAAAATGGCCAACTGCGCGCGCGCATCGATGCTATGGTCGCACGGCTTAAAGGTATGGGAGCCTCATCATGAGCGAAGAACGTCCTATTAATGTCCGTATTATGGACATCGAATATCGGGTGGCCTGTGCGCCTGAAGATGAGTCCGATTTGCGTACTGCGGCTGAGCAGCTTAATACCACTATGCAAGACATCCGTGATACCGGCAAAATTTTGGGTACCGAGCGGGTAGCGGTCATGGCCGCATTGAACACCAGTTATGAGCTGCTCAAAGTACAGCGGCAACACGTCATGCTGGACGCCGCCGTGCGCAGTCGCGCCCAAGCTTGGGTGAACCAAATCGATAAAACGTTAAAATCCTTTGAACCGGACGGCGATTAGCGGTAGAATAAAGCTATGGACATCCTCTGCGGTGTTTGTCAGGCAAGCCGGGTATGCCCCTTGATCCTAAGCCTCAATACCCGGGAAGCCATCACGCAGACGCCCTTGCGCAGGTCCGCCTTGCAGCGGAAAGCCTCAGGCATCGCTGGGCTTCCCACCTGAACCAACCTGGTTCAAGGGTAAGGCAAGTCAACGGCACAGGCGGAGGATGTTCACCTTTCACTGGTACTGACCAGCTTATGACTGATTTTAATACGTTGCGGCGTGATTTGCGTGCCGCACGCTTAAGTTTAACCGCTGCCCATCGTCGCGAATTCAACCGGTTGATTACCGCCCACACTCTGCCATTACTGCAATATACGCAGCATGTAGCGGCGTATGTCGCCTGCCGTGGCGAGTTCGATCCTGCCGCGATTATCCACGCCCTCTCAGCGCAACAGGTGTATGTGCCCGTAGTAGCGGGTCAGGATCAAGCGCTGCGCTTTGTGGCCTATCAGCCGGGTGATGCCTTAGCCCCTAATGTTTTCGGCATTGCCGAGCCTGTCTCAGGGCAGGAGATCGCCCCGACTGAACTCGATAGGGTACTGACCCCGCTGCTAGGTTTTGACGAGCAAGGGTTTCGCCTCGGCATGGCGGGTGGATTCTATGACCGCAGTTTTGCTTTCCGACACCACCATAACGGCCCGCCGTGGCTGATTGGTGTGGCTTATGAAATGCAAAAAATTCCGCTGCAAACGCCGCGTGATTGGGATGTGCGTCTCGATGCCGTGGTCACCGAGACCGGTGTGTACCGCTGCAATCCAAAGTTTCCTGTGTAAATAGTGAGTTGAACTATGCGCTATTGGCTGATGAAATCCGAACCCAGCGATTACAGCATTGAGGATCTGGCCGCTGAGCCGGATCAG
>PWUP01000019.1 GCA_003562535.1 Gammaproteobacteria bacterium
GCCACGACCCCTGCGTGAATTGCCGATTCGGCCCGAACGCATGGTGCATTTCTTCCCGCCGCATATTGAAAAAATCCGTGCGCGGTTGCCGGATACCGCTGCTCGGGTCGATGTGCTGTGCGGTAATTTGGAGGACGCGATTCCGCTGGATGCCAAAGAAGCCGCCCGTGAAGGCTTTATTCAAGGCATTAGCGCCCTAGACGCTCCCAATACGGCGCTCTGGGTGCGGGTTAATGCGCTGAACAGCCCGTGGATTCTCGATGATATCGAGCAGATCGTCAAAGCGGTGGGCAACAAGCTGGATGTCATCATGCTGCCTAAAGTCGAAGGGCCGTGGGACATTCATTTTGCCGACCAGTACCTCGCCTTGCTGGAAGCCCGTTATCAGATCCACAAGCCGATTTTGCTGCATGCCCTGCTGGAAACCGCACAGGGCGTGAAGAATGTTGAGGAGATTGCCGGAGCCAGTCCGCGGATGCACGGCATGAGTCTAGGCCCGGCGGATTTGGCCGCGTCACGGGGTATGAAAACCACCCGCGTTGGCGGTGGTCATCCGGGTTATGGCGTGCTCACTGATGCAGTTGAGGGGGAAAGCGAACGGGCGTTTTATCAGCAAGATTTGTGGCATTACACGGTAGCCCGCATGGTGGATGCCTGTGTGGCTCACGGGATTCGGGCGTTTTACGGTCCCTTTGGTGATCTGAAAGACGAGGCTGCCTGTGAGGCGCAATTCCGCAACGCCTTTTTAATGGGCTGCAGCGGAGCGTGGTCGCTGGCACCCAATCAGATCGACATTGCCCGGCGGGTGTTCAGCCCGGATGCCAAGGAAGTCCGCTTCGCCCTGCGCATTCTGGAAGCCATGCCCGACGGTGCCGGTGTGGCCATGATTGACGGCAAAATGCAGGACGATGCCACTTGGAAACAAGCCAAGGTGATTGTCGATTTAGCCACCCTAGTCGCCAAAAAAGATCCTGAATTGGCCGAGGCCTATGGCTTGGCCTAGGGGGAACGGGCAATGAGTGATAAAACTAAACCCGGTCATTTCTTCGAGGATTTTTATCTCGGCCAAGAGCTGATCCACGCCACCCCACGCACCGTGACCGAGGGCGATGTGGCCTTATACACGGCGTTGTTCGGTTCACGCTTTGCGCTGAATTCGTCAACGCCGTTTGCCCAGACTTTGGGGCTGGAACAGGCTCCTATCGACAGCCTGCTGGCCTTTCACATCGTATTCGGTAAAACCGTAGCCGATATTTCCCTGAATGCGGTAGCTAATCTCGGCTATGCCGCTGGGCGCTTTGGGGTTCCGGTGTATCCCGGCGACACCCTCAGCACCCGCTCGACGGTGATCGGCCTGCGCCAAAACCGCGACGGCAAAACCGGGGTGGTGTATGTGCGCTCCATCGGCGTCAATCAGCGCAAGGAGCCGGTGGTGGAGTATATCCGCTGGGTGATGGTGCGTAAGCAGAACTTGGAGTTACCGGCACCCGAAGTGCTTGTACCTGAACTGCCGGAAGCGGTAGACACGGCAGAACTCAGCCTGCCCTATCGTTCCAGCGCAGAGTACAACACCGATTTAGCCGGCAGTGAGCACCTGTGGGAGGATTATACGGTGGGTGAGCGCATCGATCATGTCGATGGCATCACCATCGAAGAAGCCGAACACATGCTGGCCACCCGCCTGTATCAAAATACCGCCAAAGTCCATTTTAATCAGCATGTCGAACGTGACGGGCGGTTTGGACGGCGGATTATCTACGGCGGCCATATTATCAGTCTGGCGCGGGCGATTAGCTTTAATGGACTGGCTAATGCCTTAAGCATTGCGGCGATCAACGGTGGGCGACATACGAGTCCGACCTTTGCCGGGGATACCCTGTATGCCTGGTCAGAAATTCTTGACCGGCAACCGTTGCCGGACACGGCGGATTTTGGGGCGTTGCGCATCCGCACGGTCGCCCTGAAAGACCGTGCCGCCCATGATTTTCCGTATAAAGACGCCGCCGGGGCTTATGATCCGGCGGTGGTGCTGGATTTTGATTATACGGTGCTGATGCCGCGTCGAAATGGACTTGGCTGACCACGCTACTGACTGCCCGATCCAACGGCTGGCGGCTCGGTAGCCAGTAGCGTACCGCAAAGCCCGCTCAAGAACTGCACGACAACATGGAGCAACCGGGACGATTACGCGCCCAATCCGGGCGCTTCTCGGCAAGGCGTTCACAGCCGGGCTGTGGTTCGTAGGGACGGCGCAGTACGTCCTGCAGCTGGTGAATCAAGGTGTAATCCCCCTGCTCGGCAAGGTCAATCGCTTGCTGAGCCAGATAATTACGCAACACATAGAGGGGGTTGGTTGTGTTCATGCGCTGCTGACGATCCGCTGCAGGCACACCGTCCTGACGCGCTCTAATAGCATAACGGCTTAGCCATTCCAACAATTCCGGCTGATATTGGCGACGCTTAGCCGCGCTGTAAAACGCCGTTTCCACAGCACCAAGATTAGGCACATCCAGATCAACGGCAGCCAGTCCACGGAAAAACAACGTCATATCCACCTCAGCCTCGTGCAATAAGCGCTGCAATGTCCCGACCAAATCGGCATCCTCCGAGCGCCATTCCAGAAAACCTAATTTTGCCGCCAGCATCTGCGCATAGCCGTTTTCAAAGTCTTCCACAAAACGCTCCAAACCGTTCTGCAAAGCGGATTGATCGGCCACAATGGGTCGCAGGGCATTCGCCAACTGCACCAGATTCCAGTGGGCGATGGCCGGTTGCTGACCGAAGCGATAGCGGCGCTCCATAGCATCAGTGGTGTTGGGTGTCCAATTGAAATCAAAATTATCCACCCAACCATAAGGGCCATAATCAATGGTCAGCCCGAGAATGGATAAATTATCGGTATTCATCACCCCGTGGACAAACCCCACCCGCTGCCACTCCACCATCAGTCGGGCGGTGCGAATGCACACCTCTTCAAACCAATCGGCACGCCGAGTTTCTGGGGTTCCGCTCAGCATGGGAAAATCACGGCGGATGGTAAAATCCACCAGCCGTTCTAATAGCTCATAGTCCTCACGAGCGGCGAAAATTTCAAAATTACCGAAGCGAATAAACGAGGGCGACACCCGACACACCACGGCACCCGGTTCCGGGCGCGGATTGCCATCGTACAGCATATCGCGAATCACCTGATCTCCAGTGCCAATCAGGCACAACGCCCGAGTGGTGGGCACCCCAAGATGATGCATGGCTTCGCTGCACAAAAATTCCCGCAGTGAGGAACGCAACACGGCGCGACCATCGGCAGAACGCGAATACGGGGTGCGTCCGGCACCTTTGAGTTGCAACTCCCAGCGCTGCCCGCTTGGTGTGACCACCTCACCCAGATTAATGGCGCGACCGTCGCCCAGTTGCCCGGCCCAGACACCGAATTGATGCCCACCATAACACACGGCATAGGTCTGCATCCCATCCAACAGACGGTTGCCAGCGAAGATCTCGACAAATTCGTGCGATTGCACATCATCGTGGCTCAGCCCAAGTGCTGCCGCCATTTCAGCAGACCAAGCGATCAGCGTGGGGGCTGGGGCTGGAGTGGGGTTCACCCACGAATAACCGGCATGATGCACCGCACGCGGATGATTACCCGATTGCCGATCAGCCGGCAGTTCGCGGACAAACGCATTGTCAAATTTCAAAGCTCGCATAACACCTCAACACCGTTGTTCAGCGGTCAGAAAGCACGTTGGCGGCCACAATAGTGGATACTTAAACTTGGCGAAGCCAACATCGGCAGGTTAGAGGGCCAACTGGTTCAATAATTCGGATGCTGGCATGGTACACCCCCCAATCACTCATATCATTTACGATGTAGACGGCTTATTATTAGACACCGAGGGCTTTTACACCGAAGTTACCCAAAGCATTGTTGCCCCTTATGGTAAAACCTTTGACTGGTCATACAAGCAACACATGATCGGTCGTCCTGCTCTGGATTCAGCACGCTACTTGGTCGAGGCGCTGGATTTACCCATAACGCCCCAAGAGTATTTACAGCAACGCGAGGCGCTGCTGCAAGAGCGTTTCCCTGAGGCCCAAGCCTTGCCGGGAGCGCAACGCCTTACCGAGCATTTGCACGCCCACGGCATCCCTCAAGCGGTGGCCACCAGCTCCAGCACTGCCCTGTTTCACTTAAAAACGCAACGGCATCAAGACTGGTTTAAACGCTTTGATTGCATCGTCACCGGCGATGACCCTCAAGTACAACGCGGCAAACCGGCGCCGGATATTTTCCTGCTGGCCGCACAACGCTTAGGTGCCCGCCCCCAGCAGTGTTTAGTGTTTGAAGACGCCCCTTCGGGGATGCAGGCGGCACTGGCCGCCGGGATGTCCGTTGTGGTGGTGCCCGATCCGAATATGGATCGCAGGGTATATCATGCTGCCCAGCAACTTTTAACCTCACTGGATGAGTTTCAACCCCAAGAGTGGGGTTTGCCTGAGTTTGTAACCTGATGAACGCCCCGCTTGCCCATCTCCGCATACTCGATCTCAGCCGAATTTTAGCCGGCCCTTGGGCGACGCAGTTGCTGGCTGATCTCGGCGCTGAGGTGATCAAAATCGAACGCACTGGAACGGGGGACGATACCCGCAGTTGGGGGCCGCCCTTTATCATCAATCCCGACCCAGCACAGCATGATCCGGGTATGTCGGCTTATTTCACCTGCACCAACCGTGGCAAACACTCACTGGCGATTGACTTCACCCAGCCGCAAGGCGCGCAACGGGTGCGCGAATTAGTGGCCAACTCCGATGTGGTGGTGGAAAATTTCAAAGTCGGTGGCCTAGCCAAATACGGTTTGGATTATGAGAACTTACGGGTGATTAAACCGGATTTAGTCTATTGTTCCATCACTGGGTTTGGCCAAACCGGCCCGTATGCGCAGCGCAGCGGGTATGATTTTCTCATTCAAGGCATGGGCGGGTTGATGAGTGTAACCGGCCAACCTGAAGGCACACCCGGGGGCGAGCCGATGAAAGTCGGGGTGGCGGTCAATGACCTCTTCACCGGACTGTACGCCACCGTCGCCATTCTGGCGGCTTTGACCCAGCGCGACCGCAGCGGTCAAGGTCAATACATCGATTTGGCCTTATTAGACGTGCAAGTCGCTACTTTGGCTAATCAAGCCGCCAATTACCTCGCCAGTGGACAGGCTCCTGGGCGTTTAGGCAATGCCCATCCGAATATTTGCCCCTATCAGGCGTTTCAAACGGCGGATGATTATCTGATTTTGGCCGTGGGCAATGATGGCCAGTTCCGGCGCTTGTGTGAGCTGGCCGGTCATGCGGCACTGGCCGATGATCCACAGTTCAGCACCAACCAGGCACGGGTCGAACACCGTGAGCAGTTGGTGCCACAATTACAGCATTGGTTCCGCCAGCAGCCTCGGGACTGGTGGTTAGAGCGCTTAGCGCAAGTCGGTGTCCCCTGCGGCCCGATCAATACCATTGATCAGGTATTTGCCGATCCACAAGTGATTGCGCGAGGGCTACGCATAGAAACCCACCTGGCGGATGGCACTCCAGTGACGATGGTCGGCAATCCGATTCGCTTTGCAGACACACCACTGACCGCCAGCGCCCCCCCACCGTTGCTGAATCAGCCCGTCGATGACACATAAAGCAAATGGCTGCCACAACCCGCTCGGCAATCGCTGGCTCCAAAACCGGGGTGTACGACCTCACCGGCAGTGGCTTGATGCCAGCAACATTCTGCGTGCGTCGCTGTGGTGACAGCGGTAATGTGAACGTCGGGATGGTTCAGCAGATAATCAATATGCCAGTGCAGTCGCTTGTGCGAGCGCAAATGGCGGGTAATGCGGGCGTTTAGGTGACGCCGAGCGCTGCCGGTGTAGATGTAGTGTCCAGGCGCAAACGCCCGTTCACCCCATGCACCGATCAGCACCCGGATAGGCTGGGTTATCGTAATATGCAGTTGATAACTGCAATGGCCAGCGGCCGCCGTCCATGTTACTGTGGTCAACAGCCTCAGCCACGGTTTAAGGCCATCGTCTGCACAGGCGCCTGGGGCTGCGGACGGCGGGCTTCAGGTTGATTCGCCTGCAAGCCGTTAACCACGGCCTCGATGTCATAGCGTTCGATACCGATATCAGCCAGCAAATGGTCGGGCATAGCGCGTAATTGACGAATAGCCCGTCGCCGCTCATTCCAACGTTGCCAACGGTCTAATAGTTCATGAAACATGACAGTCTCCTCTATGGTAGTGATGGCGCAAAATTACAGCGCCAGACTGGCGATTAGCGCTACGATCAGTGCCGCACCGATGTAGGCGATGCCGACTTGAGTGAATGGAGTATGAAACATCAGAATTCACCTGCAATGGATTAAAATGGATTAAAACCGTATTGAGTAGGACAGCTATTCTATGAAAATAAATCCTTGAAATAAAAAGACAGTTTCTCATACAACCCATGAGCATTTACTCATATTATTGACTATGCCGATTCGCTATCCCCCTATGGCTGCCCTGCGGGCGCTGGACGCCGCCGCTCGATTTCTGAGCTACACGCGTGCGGCACATGAGCTGAATGTCACCCAAAGCGCCATCAGTCATCAAATTCGCCATCTGGAAAACCTGTGGGAGTTAAGGCTGTTCGAACGCCAAGGTCGGCGGGTGGTGCTGACGCCTGAAGGGCAAATGCTGGTGCCGATTGTGCGCCAGTTCCTAGAGCGATTAGAGAGCACATTGAGTGAACTTAAAGCCGATGAACAGCGCCGCTCAGTCCGGGTGAGCCTGCTGCGTTCCTTCGCCTTCAAATGGCTGGTTCCGCGCCTCGGCCATTTCAATCGCCGCCATCCAGAAATTGAAGTCTGGCTATCAACCACGGATGAGCTGGTTGACTTTACCGGCGGACAGGCCGATATCGGCATTCGTTTAGGGCATGGCCAGTGGCCGGGTTTGCACAGCGTGCTTTTGCTGCGTGAATATGTATTTCCGGTATGCAGTCCGCAATTTCTAAAACAACACGGCAAACCAGAAAAACCTGCGGATCTTCTGCGCTATCCGTTGCTGCGGCGCTACACCCAAGACATCACCCCTCGCTGGCGGGACTGGTTTCACGCCGCTGGGGTCAAAGTGCGCAAAATGCCAAGGGGGAATTTATTTTCCGACACCAGCATGGCCATTCAAGCCGCTTTAGACGATCAAGGCGTGGCGCTGGCGCGTAGCGCCCATGTCAATGACGACGTGCTCTCAGGCCGCTTGGTCAAACTGTTCACGGTCCACTGCACATCAGAGGTGGCCTACTATGTGGTCTGCGCTGAAGGACAACAGTACAAACACGCCATCAAAGCCTTTCGGGACTGGTTATTGGAAGAAGCGGCGGTGGCTCAGGCAGAGTTTGATGCCTTAATCCAACCGCCTATTGCCCAGCAGGCTTCTAGTCCAGCCGCTATCCCGTTAAAATAGCTTCCTTAAACTTTGCTTGCACATTAGGCCAACCATTGAAATCGCAGTTATCCCAACTTATTACTGAAGCACTACACGCTTTACACCGTGCGGGGCAATTGCCCGCCGCCCCTACTGAGGTACACATCGAGCGCACCCGTGACCGCGCCCACGGCGACTTCGCCAGCAATATTGCCTTGGTATTGGCTAAGACCGCTCGGCGTAAACCGCGCGATTTGGCGGAATTAATCCGCCATGCCCTGCCGAGCAGCGCAGAGATTGAGCGCGTGGAGATTGCTGGCCCCGGGTTTATCAACTTTTTTCTCACTCCGGCGGCTTATCACGCCGTTATCGACAGCGTGCTCAACCAAGCGGCGCGCTATGGCGAGAGTACGGTGGGTGCCGGGCGTAAACTGCAAATTGAATTTGTCTCTGCCAACCCCACCGGACCGTTGCATGTCGGGCATGGTCGGGGAGCAGCAGTCGGCGACTCCTTAGCGCGGATATTGGCCACTCAAGGCTGGCAAGTCAGCCGCGAGTTTTATTACAACGATGCCGGCCAGCAGATTCATAATTTGGCCGCTTCGGTACACGCTCGCTTACAGGGTTTAACTCCAGAAGACGCCGCTTGGCCAACTGACGGTTATCGCGGTGAATACATCAATGATGTGGCGACGGCGTACCAAGCGGGCGAAACCGTGGTCGCCGATGACCGCCAAGTCACCGCCCAAGCCGATCCGACTGCCAGCGACGCCATCCGCGCTTTTGCCGTCGCTTGGTTACGCCGTGAGCAAGACCAAGACCTACGCGCCTTTGATGTGCGCTTCGATGATTACGTTCTCGAATCGTCTTTATACACTCAAGGTAATGTCGAGACCACGGTTAGCCGCTTAACCGAGCAGGGCTTTGTCTTTGAACACGACGGGGCGCTGTGGCTGCGCACCACGGAATTTGGGGATGACAAAGACCGGGTGATGCGTAAATCCGATGGCAGTTACACCTATTTCCTGCCCGATGTCGCCTATCATGTCGATAAATGGCGGCGGGGCTTTGAGCGGGTCATTAACGAGCATGGAGCGGATCATCACAGCACCGTCACTCGCGTGCGAGCCGGTTTGCAAGCCTTGGGTATCGGTATTCCCCAAGGTTGGCCAGAGTATGTACTGCATCAGATGGTGACCGTGACCCGAGGGGGGGAAGAAGTCAAAATTTCTAAACGGGCGGGAAGTTATGTCACCCTAAGGGATTTAATCGATGAGGTCGGTCGCGATGCAACGCGATTCTTTTTTGTGATGCGCAAAGTCGATTCCCAACTGGTGTTTGATATTGATCTGGCTCGGTCGCAGTCTTTGGACAATCCGGTGTACTATATTCAATACGCCCATGCCCGTATTTGCAGCGTGCAGCGGCAACTGGGCGAAAAGGGTCTGAGTCACGATAGTGCTGACGGTCAGGCGCATTATTCGAGCTTAACGGCTGAACACGAAGATCAGCTCATGGTCTTACTGGCACGGTATCCTGAAGTGCTGCAAGCGGCCGCCGAACAACTGGAACCCCAAGTATTGGCGCAGTATCTACGCGATCTAGCGCACGGTTTGCATACGTATTACACGGCGCAACAGTTCTTGGTCGAGACGTCCGGGCTGCGCAACGCTCGGCTGAATCTGATTATGGCGGTACGTCAAGTTATCCGCAATGGGCTAGCATTATTGGGCGTGTCTGCCCCGGAGGTCATGTGAGTCGTCAACCCACTAAACGCCAACCCACCCGCCCCGCCACTAAGCAGACTGTGCGCAATCAGGGCCTACTGGTCACGCTGTTGGTGATCGTCGGGGTGATTGCCAGCACGGTGGTGTATTTCAAAACCCGCAGCGATGGAGCGGCCATTGAGCGTGAGCGCGTGGTGGCTGCACCTGAAGCCAGTGAGGAACGCGGCACAGCGCGTCGTCCCAAGTATGATTTTTATACCGATTTGCCGCAGCGCGAACTCATCGTGCCCCAACCCGCTGCGCCTGAGCCGACGGTCGTTCAACCGCCTGAACCCCCGCGTCAGACCGCCGATCAAACGCCGGCCCCCCCGCGTCAGACTGCCGAGCCACCGCAGCAACCAGCGCGTGAGACTCAACAAGCCGCAGTTGCCAGTCCACGTTATGTCGTGCAAGCTGGGGCGTTTAATCTGTATTCGCAAGCGGATCGCGCCCGTGCTAACCTCAGTATGCTGGGCATTCAGGCTCGAATTGAAGAAGGCAGTCGTGATGGTTTGCCCATTTACCGAGTACGCATCGGTCCGCTCAGCGCAAGCGAGGCCGATGCCATCAGTCGGCGATTAAGCGACAATGACATCGCTTCGTTGAAAATGCGCGCTAATTAACTCAGCCATAACCCCAAAAGGTGGTGATTGATGTCCTCTACTGTATTGATTACTGGTGCCAACCGTGGCGTTGGTTTAGCCCTAGCCCATCATTATCACGCTAACGATTGGCAGGTCATCGGCGTATGCCGCTGCAGCGTTGCTGACGCTACCGAACTCAAAGCTTTTGCCCATCAGATCATCGATGGCATCGATGTCACGCAAACCGCCGATGTGGAGCGGCTTGCCGCAGCGTTGGGTGATCAGCGCTTACAGGTACTGATTAACAATGCCGGTCTGCTCAGTGACGAATCCTTAGGTGAACTGGATTTTGATTCGATCCGCCAACAAATGGAAGTCAATGCCTACGCGCCCCTGCGGGTGGTCGAGGCACTGCTGAACAATCTAGGCTCAGGCAGCAAAATTGCCAATATTACCAGCCGTATGGGGTCAATTGCCGACAACGACTCCGGTGGACGGTACGGCTATCGCGCTTCTAAAGCCGCGTTGAATGCTTTTGGGCGCTCATTGGCGATGGATCTCAAACCCCACGGTATTGAGGTCATCCAAATCCATCCCGGTTATGTGCAAACCCGCATGGTGAATTTCGGTGGCTTGATCACGCCGCAACAAGCCGCTGCGGGCATCGCCGAGCGGATCAGTGCGCTGACCCTAGAAACCACGGGCGGTTTTTGGCACAGCAACGGCACCGAACTGCCGTGGTGATGAGCCTCAGCCCTGTTCTCACTCGGAGGTGATTTGTGACCGCACACGCTTTCGGCCAATTAAATATTCACTTTCTCGGGGCTGAAGTGAGCGAATCCGGCCATAAAGGCTGTTATTTTGTGATTCGTCCATTTGGTAATTATCTGGTTTTTGGCCTAGAGCGTTTAACGATTAACACCGCATTTATCAAAAATAAAGGTGGTATTTACAAGCAATTATTGACAGGTTTGCATCAGGTCACAGCGCAGGGCAAACAATTCTTCACCACCTTTGGCTGTTCTGCCCTGCTCCCTCCAGATGCCGACCCCAACCATTTCGATGCCGCACTGCGCTTTGAGGTTTACCAGACCCATTTCCGTGACAAATCGCTCGGCTACTACCCGGTTGGCACCGGATATTGGATTCACCTACGCAACCAAGCGGAGCGCAGTATTCTGTTCACCGATGAGGGGTTACTGATCGAAAACGGCCAATGGATATTGAACACTAAACCGACCAGTGACCAACTGGAGCGCTTACGTGATCTGCAAGTGGACGTGGTGCTGCCGCGTTTATTTACCGGCCCCACGCCCTATCATGCACTGAGCTCTGAACTGTACGCGGCCAAACTGGCAGACTTGAGGCTGCAAATGCGTAAAAATTAGGGCTTGGCTATTATATTACCTTGCCAACAGCAGCTTCTGAAATCATCCGTCCCCAAGCTCAAGCGTACTGCAACGGCAACAGCGATCGCTTGACTACAGCACTCAAGGTCATGCCAACGCCTTAGTCTATCAACCCGACACTACGAGGTATCATTAATGGGTAATCGTTTATCGAAAATTTATACACGCACTGGGGATGAGGGCACTACAGGTCTTGGCGACGGATCCCGCGTCCCTAAAGACAGTCCCCGAATCGAGGTCATGGGGGATGTTGATGAGTTAAACAGTCTGATGGGTTTGCTTCTCGTTCATCCGGTGCGCGATTCCATCCGTCATGTCCTGAATGAAGTCCAACATAAGCTGTTTGATCTGGGGGGGGAGCTGTGTATGCCCGGTTTTACCGCCATCAGCGCCGAAGATGTGGCTTTTTTGGAACAAGCCCTAGATCAGCATAATGCAGAGCTGCCGCCGTTAAAAGAATTCATCCTCCCCGGAGGTGGACCGGCTGCGGCAGCGTGTCACATGGCGCGGGCGGTGTGTCGCCGAGCCGAACGACGCCTGATTACCCTCGATCGACAAGAACCGCTGAGTCCACATCTGCGTTCGTACATCAACCGACTCTCCGATTTATTGTTCGTGTTTGGGCGAGTCTTAGCCCGTGATGAAGGCGGAAGCGAAGTGCTATGGCGACATCAACGTTAATAAGGTGGAGGGCATTGTGCTGTCATTTTGCAAACACATACTGATTCAACTGCATCGCTGGCTAACCCTAATCCTATTACCGCTGTTCGCCGTCCTGATCATCAGTGGGGGGCTGCTGGCCTTTGAACCCATCATCAAGCAGTGGACTTCCGGCCCGGCGGCCAGCGAACCGGTCGCCGCCGAAACCCTAGTGCAGTTCTTGCAGCAGGTCGATCCTCGCGGACAGTCACGACATCTGGAGCTGGAAGCGGATGACCGTGTTGCGGTGGAATTCAGCCGCCAAGGCGAGCGCGAACGGTTCGCCTTTGATCTCGCCAGTGACGAACAGATCGAACAGCGCTTTACGGGTGCTGAATTTTTCCGCACCGTGCGTTCGCTGCATAAAGACTTATGGCTGAATCTGGATCGGGTAGTCGAAATCACCAGCTACGCGCTGTTACTGGTGATTATCGTCGGGCCGTTGCTTGCCTGGCCACGGCTGCGTCACACGCTCATCGGCTGGCATACCGTAGCGGGCTGGATAGCCTTCCCTGTGGTGCTGATGGTGACCTTGACCGGTGTTCTGCTGGCGTTGAATATCGCCACCCCCGATTTGTCGGCCATTGATCGCGATGAACAGCGAGTCAGTTTGACCCAAGCCATTGAACGCACGGCTGCGCATACGCAACTGGAGGGGGTATATTCCGCCGAGCGCAGACAACGCACCGCCGTCATTGTCAGTGGTGTTGATGCCCAAGGTGAGGCTCATTATCTGGTCACCCAGCAAGAAGTCATTCGACTGACAAGCTATCCGGGCTTGGTCACAGAGCTGCATGAAGGCACTTGGGCCGGTGGGTGGTCTGGGGCGCTGAATCTGTTGGCGACTCTGGTCTTGCTGATGCTCATGGCGACCGGCCTGCTGTCGTGGGCGCGGCGGTGGCAGCAATCGCGGCAACGCAGCGGCGATGCCGATGCCGAAATTCTAGTCGCCTATGCCAGCCAGACCGGCACGGCGGCGCGCTTAGCCACCGCCACGGCGGAGACCTTGCGCCAAGCCGGACTCGGGGTGCTGCACACCTCATTGGCCGGGGTGCAAGCCGCAGAGCTGAACGCCTTCCACCGAGTGCTGCTGATTGTCTCGACCACAGGTGATGGTCAAGTGCCCGATCAAGCCCGTAATCTGCTTAAGCACTTATCAGGACAGCAACTCACCGACTGCCGTTTCAGTCTGCTGGCATTGGGGGATTCCAGTTACACCCAGTTCTGTGCCGGTGGTCTCACCGTGCGCGATGCGCTGATCGCTGCGGGCGCTCACGAACAGCATCCTGTGATCAAAGCCGATGGCGACCCTAACCCAGCATGGCAACAGTGGCTGACCGCCGTGGCGGAAGATTTAAACATCGATACCGGCACCGTGACTGCGCCGCCGGGCGATGTCGCCGTTACCTTGACATTGGCACACCGCCAGCAACTCAATGACCCAGACGATGCCGATACCAACGAAGTATGGTCTTTGGAATTCACCAGCGCGGAACCCCTCACATTTCGCCCCGGCGATTTACTGTTGGTTTCTCCCGGCGCAGGCGAACCGGGACGCCCCTACTCGATTGGCAGCAGTGCGCGGATTGACCCGCAGCGGATTCTACTCACAGTTGCGCTGACCCAACGGCATAATGCCGCTGGCGAGGTGCTACCAGGTAAAGCCTCGGGGCTATTGTGTCGGCAACTGGCGGTTGGGGATCAGCTCAGCGCCACATTGCGTCCGCATCCCGACTTCAATCCACCTACCGATCCCCAGCAACCCATGATTTTGGTCGCTGCGGGTTGTGGCATTGCCCCCTTTATCGGCTTTATCGCTGAACAGGCGGCTGGTGAACGCAGCGGGCCGGTCTGGTTGGTGTTTGGCAATCGCAAACGGGCGGGTGATTTTTTCTATGGAGAATCGTTGCAAGGTTGGCAGCAACAGGGACATCTCACGCGGCTGGACACGGCATTTTCACGCGATCCAGACGACGGTACTTATGTACAAGATCGACTGCTGCAAGCCGATCAGCACTTGCTGGACTGGCTGATTAAGCAAGACGGCGTGTTATACGCCTGTGGCCGAGTACACACCGTCGGAGCCGGAGTGCGTTCGGCGCTGAGCAGCCTGCTGATCAAGCATCAGGGGTTATCGACAGAAGCCGCCGCGCAGCGCTTGCAGGAGTGGGAAGCCCACGGCACATTGCGCTTGGATCTTATTGATTAACTGCGGCATGATCGCCGATATCTCACACCCCGCCATCCCGCTGCATTGGATGCCTTTATCCATAAATGAGGAGGATTCATTACCCTACCCAGTACGCTGTTCCAGACTTTCCCAGCGCTGATACGCCTCGGCTAAAGCCTGCTCTCGTACCTGCAACTCCTGCAACGTGGCTTTAATAGTTTCAGGAGCCTGCTGATAAAAATCAGCGGTTGTCACCTGCGCTTGTAACCCGCCTAGCTCTGCTTCTAAACTCTCGATGTGCTCTGGCAGCCGCTGTAATTCGCGCTTTTCGGCAAAAGTCAAACGATCCTGAGCCGAGGGTTTAACCGCAGTGGCTGGATTTTTCGGTGTCTGTGCAATCGATTGGCGTGGTGTGGCAGCGGGCATGGAACGTTGGCGTAACCAATCGTCGTACCCCCCTATTACACTCTGCACTCGGCCATCACCCTCTAGTGCCAAGATTCGGGTCACAACCTGATCACAAAATTCGCGGTCGTGGCTGACCAAAAGTAAGGTGCCTGAGTAGTCCAAGAGTAATTCTTCTAGAACTTCCAAGGTTTCCATATCAAGGTCATTGGTCGGTTCATCCAGAACCAGTAGGTTGACTGGACGAGCGAACAGTTTAGCTAACACTAAGCGGTTACGTTCGCCACCAGACAATACCGACACCGAGGTGCGGGCGCGTTGTGGGCTGAATAAAAATCGCTGTAAATAGCTAATAATGTGTACACTTTGGCCATTGATTTCAATCCGTTCACGACCTTCAGCCACATACTCTAAGGCCGTTTGCTCGGTCGCTAAAGGGCTGCGATGTTGATCATAATAGGCCATGTCCAGCTTACTGCCATGACGTACCCAACCCCTATCAGGGGCTAATTCACCAAGTAGTAGCCGCAGTAACGTCGATTTACCCGCCCCATTAGGCCCGAGTATACCGATGCGTTCGCCACGCATAATGCGGATGTCAAAATCACGGATTAACCAGCGCTCTCCATAGCACTTGCCTAAACCCTCAGCTTCGATGACCAAACGCCCCGAACGCTCACCGGCAATCGTGAGTTCAACCTGCCCCTGTTGGCTGATCCATTGACGGTGTTGCTCGCGTAAGGCGTGCAAGGCGCGGACTCGGCCTTCATTGCGGGTACGGCGTGCTTTAATCCCTTGACGTATCCAAATTTCTTCCCGTGCCAAGTGTTTGGCAAATTCCGCTTTATGCCGAGCTTCTTCGTGTTCGCGTTCCTCGCGGCGGCGTAGATAGTTGGCATAGTCACCCGGCCATGAGGTCAGTTGACCACGATCAAGCTCCAGAATACGAGTCGCTAACCGACGCATAAAACGCCGATCATGAGTGACGAATAGGATGGCTCCAGCATAGTTGAGCAACGTAGTTTCCAACCATTCGATCGTATTAAGATCAAGATGATTGGTGGGTTCGTCGAGCAATAACAAAGCCGGCTCTTGAACTAAACTACGGGCTAAAGCCACCCGCCGCTGCCACCCACCCGACAGCGTCGTGACGGGCACATCAGCCGGCAAATCCAGCCAACTGAGCACTTTCTCGACGCGCTGTTCCAACTGCCAGCCGTCATGAGCCTCAAGCTGCTGCTGCAATTGATCAAGCTCAGCTAAGCGGCGAGCATCATGGGGATGCTCAGTGAGGCGTTGAGTGGCGGTGTGGTATTCAGCAATCAGCATTGCCAACTCGCCTAAGCCCTCAGCCACTGCAGTGAACACGGTGCTGGACTCGGGAAACACCGGCTCTTGAGCCACCATGGCCGCACCCCCTCCCGTTTGCCAGTTGAAGTGCCCGTCTTCAGGCAACAATAAACCGGCTAAGAGCTTGAGTAAGGTTGATTTGCCCTCACCATTACGTCCTAATAAACAAATGCGCTCACCGGCTTCAATGCTGAAACTGGCATTGGCCAACAGGGAGCGCGTTCCGATGCTGTAACATAAATTGTCAACGGTTAATAAAGGCATTCACTTATTTTTTAGGGCGAAATAGCCCAAAAGCACTGGTAAAACTATGGACAAATGTCAGGCCATGCAGCGGCCCAATTTCACCATAGGCAAATGCTCCACCCAGCGGCACGGCACCAAAATGGCGAGTAAAAACCCGGCTGTCATGGTTCGGCTCACCGTACAAATCGTGTCCCCGTCCTAAACAGGAAAAGACGACCGCACCAGCCGGTGGTGATTCGGTACTCGCAGCCGCCATAAGCTGCTCTAACTCCTCAACGGCAGCACGAACATCGCGGACTTGAAACTGTACTACGCTGTTGCGTGGCGGCAAGGCATTAATCACCAGTGCGCCGGTGTCACTTTCCATACCACGCAGATGACGCACTAGAAAATCACCTTGCTGATACTGCATCGCTTGATCCAACGCCAAACCAATGAGTAAATGATTGCGAAATAACGCCTGATCGGCTGGCGGTAGCGTTTGATACACAGCGCGTAACGCCTCTGGAGGCGGCTGACCATCCAAACTCAGAATACGATTATGCTCAATCGCGGTGACAAATAACGGTTGGCCAATGGGGCGACAGCCCTGAGCCACTATCGTCTCTAAGTGTAGATTACCCTCCAAAGCCACTCCGATGAGTCCAGAGTGATAGATCCCATGATCTAAGTACAGTGTTGTGGTCTTACCACCGACTAATGCCCCCAGTTTTTTGGAGTCAGGATAACTGAGATCCAAACCCGTCAATAAGGGTTCAGGATCAAAGGAGCCGGCATCCGCCAATAATATAAACTGTGGCTGGCGTTGAGCCGGACACCCGATGAGCCGTTCCCAATCGGCTGCCGCTGCCTCTGGATCGGGTAAATCTGCCTCGTCGAGTTGAAACGGGGTTAAATTCACCCCCGGCAGACAGGCCGCCAGCAAAACGACCGCCGGTTGGTGTTCCAGTTCACGCCCGGACCCTAAAACACCGGCTGCCGTACACCCTAACACTAGGGTGTCAGTGAACTGCTGTTGCAACCAGGTGCTCAATAGGACAGCCGGTTGCGGATAATGGGATGAAACAAAGACCAACAGCAGATCAGGCGTATGCTGATCAAGCTGCGTCCAGATTTCATCACTGGCGCGTTCTAGCGCAACATCAAGCTGCGCATCGTCGGCCAAGGCGACCGCCCATTGCATTGCCATCACCTCATCAGTTGCTAGGTCGCCATTATGACAGTTTATCGGCTGAATATTCAGATTGCCTTGGCAACCGATTGGGTTGCACTGGCCTCAATCAGACGATAACTGACTGCACCCGCAAATTTTTCTCGCACTATTTGCCAACCTTCAGGTAATTGTAATAACCCGTCCCGCTCTGACTCTAGGTACACCAAGCCTCCCGTCACCGGCGGCCAGCCATAGTGTGTGAGGTGTTGACAGGTGAGCGTCAGCAAGTTGTGTCCAAATGGCGGATCAAGCAAGATTAGGTCAAATCGCTGTAGACCCGATGCCCCTTGGGTGGCTAACCAACTCAACGCCTCACTGTGATGAACATCAGCCGCTGCCTGCAAAGCGTGTAGATTACTGTGTAGGGTCTTAATGGCTCGGCGGTCCTGTTCGACAAACACCGTTTCTGCGGCTCCACGGGATAGAGCCTCTAAACCTAAAGCACCGCTGCCAGCAAATAAATCCAAGCAGCGTGCCCCGCTAATCGTAGGTGCTAACCAATTAAACAGCGTTTCACGCACCCGATCCGGCGTTGGGCGCAAACCTGGAACAGCGGGAAACGCTAAGCGGCGACTGCGCCAGCGCCCCCCGATAATGCGTAGCTCATAGGTCGCGCGGCGACTGGGCATCGGCTACTCATCAAATATCAAGATTACTGACCTGTAATGCATTGCGTTCAATGAAATCACGTCGAGGTTCCACCTGATCCCCCATTAGGGTGGTGAACACCTCGTCGGCGGCAATAGCGTCTTCGATGCGCACCTTGAGCAGACGACGGGTTTCGGGGTTCATAGTGGTTTCCCAAAGCTGATCGGGGTTCATTTCACCCAGCCCCTTATAGCGTTGAATGCTTAGCCCGCGTTGGGCTTCGTTCAGCAGCCATTCCACGGCTGTCTGAAAACGACTAATCGGCTGACTGCGACCACCACGCTGAATCTGGGCACCCTCACCCAACAGCCCCTGTAATTGTGCACCCAGCTCAGTAATTTTCTGATATTCGGGAGAATCAAAAAACTCCCTACCCAAACGAGTTTCATGATCTAAACTGTGGGTTTGGCAAGTGATCACCAGGACATGACGGGGCTGGTCATCGCGGGCTTCAATGTGGACACGGTACTTAGAACCGTCGCCATTGCGGCCATTGAGCTGGACGGCGAGGGTGGTGCCCCATACCTCCAGCGCCGCAGCATCGCTGAATTGTTCGCGCTTTAATCGGGGCAACTCAATAAGCTGGCTAAGCACAGCACGATTATAGCGTTGGCCTAAACGCTGGATCATTTGACTGACGGCAATATACTGGCGGGTCAGCGCCTCCAATGCCGTGGCCGACAGCGGCGGAGCGTCCGCTTCCGGGATCAAGTTGGCACCGTCCAAACCGCTGGCCAGCAGCGAGGCCGCCCGTTCAATGTCATCCTTGAGATAATACTCCTGCTTGCCACGTTTGACTTTGTACAGCGGCGGCTGGCCAATATAAATATGGCCACGTTCCAGCAACTCTGGCATTTGCCGGTAGAAAAAAGTCAGTAGCAGAGTACGAATATGCGAGCCATCCACATCGGCATCGGTGAGAATAATCACCCGATGATAACGCAGTTTGTCGGGGTCGAATTCATCCTTACCGATGCTGGTACCTAAAGCGGTGATCAAGGTGCCCACTTCAGCGGAGGCCAGCATTTTGTCAAACCGCGCCCGTTCAACATTGAGGATTTTGCCTTTCAGCGGCAATATCGCCTGAAAACGCCGATCGCGGCCTTGTTTAGCCGACCCACCCGCTGAGTCACCTTCTACAATGAACAGCTCACTTAAACCCGGATCTTTTTCTTGGCAATCGGCCAGTTTACCCGGCAATCCCGCAATATCTAAGGCGCCTTTACGCCGAGTCATTTCCCGCGCTCGGCGTGCAGCTTCCCTAGCGCGTGCGGCTTCGACAATTTTACTGGTAATCGCCCGTGCCTCGTTGGGATGCTCCAACAGAAAATCATGCAATTTTTCGGAGAGCACCGACTCGACGACGGATTTAACTTCACTGGAGACCAGTTTATCCTTGGTCTGTGAGGAAAACTTAGGATCGGGTACTTTGACCGACAGCACAGCGGTCAACCCTTCGCGGGAGTCATCGCCAATAGGATTGACCTTGGCTTTTTTGGTGATGCCCTCGGCGTCCATGTAATTGTTTAAAGTGCGGGTCATGGCACCGCGGAACCCGGCTAAGTGAGTGCCGCCATCTCGCTGGGGAATATTATTGGTGTAACAGAAAATATTCTCTTGGTACGAGTCGTTCCATTGCAACGCTACCTCAACCACGAGTCCGTCACGTTCAGCATTGCAATAAAACACCACCGGATGCAGTGGGGTTTTATTACGGTTCAGATGCTCAACAAAAGCACGAATCCCACCTTGATATTCAAAGACATCGCTTTTTCCCGTGCGCTCATCGAGTAACTTAATGCGTACACCAGAATTCAGAAAAGATAATTCTCTCAGTCTTTTAGCAAGAATATCATAGTGAAACTCAATATTGGAGAACACCTCCATACTCGGCTTAAAATGGATTTGGGTGCCGGTATCGGTCGCATCACTGACGGCGGTTAGGGGCGAGACGGGGTTCCCATTACAGTAATGTTGTTCAAACTCTTTACCATCGCGGCGAATCCGCAAATGCAGGTCTTGTGACAGAGCGTTGACTACCGATACGCCAACACCGTGTAAACCGCCGGAAACTTTATAAGAATTATCATCAAATTTACCGCCGGCATGCAGCACGGTCATGATCACTTCTGCGGCTGAGCGACCTTCCTCATGCATATCGACCGGAATACCACGCCCATCGTCGATAACCGTTATAGACTCATCTGTGTGAATTGTGACCGTGATCGTCTGGCAGTAGCCCGCTAAGGCTTCATCAATGGAGTTATCCACCACTTCAAAGACCATGTGGTGTAAACCTGTGCCGTCATCCGTGTCGCCGATGTACATTCCAGGACGCTTGCGAACTGCATCTAGTCCCTTGAGCACTTTGATATTAGACGAATTATAGGCCGAAGCCTCGCTCATTGCTTGACTCCCTTAACCCCTACTGCTCACAGTGGGGAGAACAAAAGGCTTATTGTACCACTTCCTGGATATCGCCATGCGTCATTTGAAATCGCCGAACCTGTGGCCAAACATTCCAGTCTAACGCCAGCGCTGTTTCACTGATGGTGGTGATAAACAATTGCAGCGGCTGTTCGCCCAGATAACTCAGAACTCGCTGCCGATTATCGCTATCCAATTCGGCGGGCAAATCATCAATTAGCATAATGCATGGATGATCGTGCTGTGCCTGATATAACCGAGCTTGTGCAAGCATCAGCGCAATAATCAATAGCTTTTGTTGACCGCGTGATAAGCAGATCGCGGCAGGTTCACCGTCAAGGCGCACCGAAAAATCGGCGCGATGGGGCCCCCGGCGCGTATGACCGTGGCGGCGGTCAGTGACCGCATCGTCCTGCAAAACGGCGGCCAATGATCGCTCTGCCGGCCAACCTCGCTGATAGTCCAAAGCGACGGTGTGGACACCTAGAACCGTGTGCAATACTGGTACCAGTTCAACGGCCAATGCTTGGCAAAAGGCGTGACGCAACGTGTCTAATTGCTCGGCAGCAGCCACCAATTCGCCTTCCCATGCTTGAAGTGCGCGCTGTGACGGGTCGGTGCGCAACGCCGCATTACGCTGACGCAGCGCCGCTTGGTAGCGCCGCCAGACCTGCAAAAAACGGGCTTCTGCGTGAAAAACCCCCCAGTCTAAAAACCGCCGCCGGTGCTGCGGGCCATCGTCAAGCAAACGGTGGCTATCGGGGTTGAGCAGCAGCACCGGAAGTTGTGCGGTGAGTTCTGCCAGACTACGAGCAGGCTCACCATTGAGACGCACCTTGGAACGTATGCCATTATAAGCCATACCAGCCACGACAGGGCGCGATCTCACTCCACCCTGTACCCTAGCTACAATTTGCAACGATCGAGCGCTGTGGTGGATCATATCGCGCATACGAGGCGTTCGAAACGATCGTCCTCGGCTTAAAAAGTAGATGGCCTCTAGAAAACTGGTTTTGCCGGCGGCGTTAGCACCGATGAGCACATTTAAACCGGCTGCACACTCTATTTTCAGTGCCTTAATATTGCGAAAACCAGAAATTTCTAGTGATACTAAAGGCATAAACTTTAGAGTCGCATTGGACTAATCACATAGCGACTGCTGGTGTCTTCAGTGGCACGAATCAGGCAGCTACTGATCCCATCCCGCACAAAAATTTGTACTAATTCGTCATCGATGGCATTCAAGGCATCCAGCACATAGGTGACATTAAAACCAATTTCCAACGCGCCACCATCGTAGTTAATTTCAACTTCTTCAATGGCTTCTTCCTGTTCTGGATTGTTAGCCTGCACTCGTAACAGCCAATCTTCCAAATTTAACCGCACCCCACGGTTTTCATTGGCCAGAATCGCCACCCGAGCTAGAGCTGCACGCAACGATTGCCGATCAGCAACCAGCGATTGCTCACCCTCTTGCGGGATTGCCCGTTGATAGTCGGGAAAACGTCCATCGATCAGCTTGGACGTAAAACGAATGTGTCCAAGTTTGACTTGGATATGGTTAGCACCAAAAGCCAACTCTACCGGAGAGTCCTCTTCACCGAGCAGACGCATCAATTCTTGAACCCCTTTACGCGGTACGATGACTTGGCGTTCAGTCGTCGCTTGGGCATCCGGCGATTCTGGTTGATCGCTGCGGGTGGGCATATCGCACAGTGCCAAGCGATGACCGTCCGTGGCTACTGCTCGGAGCCGTTCAGTATGAGTTTCCAATAGTAAGCCATTGAGATAATAACGAACGTCTTGCTGTGCCATGGCAAAATGAGTGCGTTCAATCAGGTGACGTAGATCACGGCGTGATAGATGAGCCACTTGTTCAGCGCTAACTTCCTCTAAAGTTGGCATATCATCGGCAGGCAGAGTCGCCAAAGCAAAGCGGCTGCGTCCAGCACGCAGTTGCGCTTTACCCGAAGCCGCATCATTGGCTGGAGCATCCACCGTTAAGACCACCGATGATTCAGCCGGTAAGGCTCGCAAGATATCCAAGAGTTTACGGGCAGGCAGGGTGGTTCGGCCTGGTTCAGTCACCGTGAACTCAGCGCTGGCTGCAATTTCAACTTCCAAATCGGTGGTCGTTAGGGTGAGCTGGTTGGCTTCAGCATGAACCAAAACGTTGGACAGGATCGGTAAGGTTTGACGACGTTCTACCACGCCGATGACGTTTTGCAGTAGACCGAGTAAATTTTCGCGTTGTGTTTCCAGTTTCATCAGTTCGAATCTCAGTTTTTCAGTGCGGACTAATAATAAATATCTTTATATCTATAAAAGATTATTATTATTAGGGAAGGGGTAAATTGTGGATAAATCCTATTAAACATTATCTATCAAATAATTGCAACGATTTTTCCTGTGGATAAGTCTGTGGATATCCTGTGGATAACCTGTGGATAAAAAGTTATCCACATTTTA
>PWUP01000224.1 GCA_003562535.1 Gammaproteobacteria bacterium
CAGCTTGTTCATGAACACTTTGACCAAATTACGCGCTATGTCATCGACACGATCATCGTCATTGCCAAATGTTGGGAAGTCGCCTTCGGTTTCGAAAGCGACCACTATTCCCCGCTCATCCCTGATAGGCTTAACAGTAGCGTACTTAATGGCACTGAGGGAGTCAGCCACGACGGAAAGTCCGGCTATTCCAGAGGCCATAGTACGCAGCACATCCCGATCATGCAGGGCCATTTCAAGCCGCTCATAGTAATATTTATCGTGCATATAATGAATAATGTTCAGCGCATTCATATACACATTGGCCAGCCAGTCCATCATGAGATCAAAGCGTTTCATGACCTCATCATACGCCAGAACTTCAGCGGTGATGGGTTGAATCATGGGAGCGACTTGTTCACCAGAGATTTCATCCCTGCCCCCATTAATCGCATAGAGTAAGGTTTTGGCTAGGTTAGCCCGTGCTCCGAAAAACTGCATTTGCTTGCCGATTCTCATGGCAGAGACACAGCAGGCAATGCCGTAATCATCACCCCAGTAAGGTCTCATCACATCGTCATTTTCATACTGTATGGATGAAGTTCTGATGGACGCATCAGCGCAGAATTGTTTGAAGCCTTCAGGGAGGCGGTTCGACCAGAGCACCGTGAGGTTTGGCTCTGGGGCCGGGCCGAGATTAAGCAAGGTTTGCAGGAAACGAAAAGAGGACTGGGTCACCAAAGTTCTGCCATCAGTCCCCATCCCGCCAATGGCCTCGGTAACCCAAGTGGGATCACCGGAAAACAACTGGTTATACTCAGGCGAACGCATAAAACGAATCATGCGCAATTTCATCACCAAATGATCAATCAGCTCCTGAGCGTCCACCTCAGTGAGCCTGCCTTCATCCATATCACGCTGAATATAAATATCCAGGAAAGTGGACACCCGTCCAAGCGACATGGCCGCTCCATTTTGCTCTTTTACCGCAGCTAAATAAGCAAAATACAGCCATTGCATGGCTTCTTGAGCGGTTTCTGCCGGATTAGCGATATCATAGCCATAAGAGGCAGCCATTGCTTTGAGTTCATGCAGAGCGCGGATTTGTTCACTAAGTTCTTCACGCAGTCGCACGACGTGTTCATTGATAGAGTCCACGTCAAGCGATTCAAGCTGATCTATTTTATCTTCAATTAAACGGTTAATACCGTAAAGTGGAACTCGGCGATAATCTCCAATGATGCGTCCTCGGGCATACGCATCGGGTAATCCGGTGATTATTCCAGAAGAACGCGCTTTTTTGATGTCTGCAGTATAGGCATCAAAAACGCCCTCATTGTGGGTTTTACGCAGGGCTTCAAAAGCGGTTTGGGTCGCCTCTGAAAAACTAAAACCGTTACTTTCAAGCGCAGTTTTGGCCATCCTCAGCCCACCAAACGGCATCAGTGCCCGTTTAAGGGCTTTATCGGTTTGCAGACCGACAATAAGCTCTAAGTCCTGATCGACATACCCCGGAGCATGCGCTGTGATGCCTGACACAACGTCCGTATCGGCATCCAGCACACCTTTCTGCTGCTCCTCTTGCATCAGGGTCAACACATGCTGCCATAACCGGCGAGTTCTATCGGTTGAACCCTCAAGAAAGTGTTGATCACCTGTGTAAGGACTATAGTTTTTTTGAATAAAGTCACGAACGTTTACTTCCTGATTCCAAATTCCTTTTTTAAATTTCCGGTAATAGCTCGGCGCATCTTCGTTTAGAAATGGAAGATCAACACTGCCTGTTTCGATGTCTATTTTCATGTTTTTCACCATTATTTGGGTGACAGGATAGGAAACGTCAATACCCCTTAGGTTATGGGAGATCGCGTTGGGCTAAGGGGTTTAGAGTCAACAAGAGGATAGCAAAGATTAGACACAACATTGTTTATTCGAATAAACTCTCATATCCAAACGTGGAATAGACGCTACCATCGATTCAGAATAGGTTACATTAAGCAACGCTGGCATGACTTGATCTGACATGATCATTCCTCCAGTTTTTCGTGGTTACGCTGTAACCGTTGAGTCCACCTACTTTTACACGCTCTATTCTGACAGAGTTCTGTTACAGAAATTTGTCAGTAGCGATCAGCCGTATTCCGCCAGTCTATGGCGGAATGACGGCATGGATTAACTCGTGTTAGTCACATCCAAGGGCATACACGGCCACGGGTAAATCTATCAGTAAGGTTGCAACACGGGCAGTGGCCTCACAGGTCTGAACGTGATCAGTGATCACCTCACGCCACTGGCGACCCTGCCACTCCTCGGGCAACACGATATGGGTATCCTCCCAGTCGCGCAGTAATAATTCATCAGGATCGGCCAGCAAAGACCGTACTAACCGTGGCACAATGACACAATAGGCGCTGTCGTCCAGAATGCGCGCAAACGCAATCACCCGGTCGGCTTGTTCACCTTCCACCGTCAACGCCTGATAGCTCCCCGTAGCAAACAGCTCGGGTTGCGCACGGCGCAAGGCTAAGACCTGGCCAATCACATACTGCTTTAAACGCCCATCACGCCACTGACGCCGCTGCTCCTGCCAGTCAGTCTCCAGCAGACTGGCCGCTCGCTGGGCGTAATCCACGGGACGGCGGTTATCGGGATCGACCAGACTAAAATCCCAATATTCATTACCCTGATAGATATCGGGCACACCCGGGCTGGTCAATTTCAACACGGTCTGCGCTAAACTGTTGACCGCCCCAACCGGACTGATCCGTGTCACCAAAGCCAGCACATCTTCTAAAAAGGGCAAGCTGTACTCAAGATTGATGGTGCGTTCGATGAACTCCACCAGCGCCGCTTCGTAGTCCTCGTCACAGGCCACCCAACTGGTATGGCGTTTGGCCTCGCGCACGGCTTTAAGCATATAGTCGGTTAAGCGCTGGCGGAAGGTGTCAATATCGGCAAATTCTGGCGCGTCCAAGCTATACGGCCATGCCCCCACCAGCGTCTGGTAAAACAAATATTCATCGTTGCGATCCGGCGCCACCAAACCATCAAGATCACGCTTTTTACGCCGATTAAATCCCTCCCAGCGTCGCACCCGCTGGCGCCATTCCGCAGGGATTTCGCTGAGCACATTCAGCCGCGCCCGCATGTCTTCACCGCGTTTATGGTCGTGGGTGGCGCTGGTCAGCATCGCCGCCGGCCAATCGCGCAACCGCCGTCGGTTGGCTTCGTGAAAAGCTGCTGGACTGCGGCCAAAATGCTCAGGCTCGCCACCGACTTCGTTCAGCGACACTAAGCGCATATAGCGGTAAAACGCAGTGTCTTCCAGTGCTTTGGCCATGACCGGCCCGGTCAGTTGTTGAAACCGTAGAGCCACATCAATCACATCCCGCCGCCGATAACCGTCTTGATCGAGCAGATCCAAGGACAGCACCCCATGAATGAAATCATAGATGGATTTATCTGGGGTACGAGCGGTTTTACTGGCCTTGGCCACGGCCCAACCGAGGTCACGGCGATCCTCACTGGTGGTGCGCCGAGCCGTGACATAGGTGCGATACACGGGGAAATAAGCGATAACTTCCGTTAACGCCTCACGCAGACCAATCAAGGAGTAATCGCGCGTGTAGCGATTTTGCTTGGCCAACCGGTTAAACTGATTCGCCAGTACCTGCAATTCACTGGCCAACGCTTCGCGGATGATCTGGCGCTTGGCCGCAATGGTCAACGCCGCAAAATCAACGGCGTTACCGATGAAGTGCTCATAGCTGCGGGTCAGACTCCGCTCGGCGTCAGGATCGACGAACAGTCCGTTCACCAGATTCAGAAACTCGTAACCAGTCGTACCCGCTACCGGCCAGTCGCGGCGCAGGCTTTCATGGCCGGCGAGGATTTTCTCAACCAGCAAATACACACCACGCCCCGGTGCTAGATTATGTAAACGCGCCAAATAAGCTCGGGGGTCACGCAGACCGTCCACATGATCCAAGCGCAGCCCTTGAATCTTATTCTCCTCCAGCAACCCAGCGATGAGTTGATGGCTGTCGCGGAACAGTTCCGGGCGCTCCATGCGCAATCCCGCCAACTCATTGATATCAAAAAAACGCCGGTAATTAATCTCATGCGCGGCCACCCGCCAAAATGCCAGCCGATAATGCTGACGTTCCAACAAACGGTGGAGTGCTTCGCCCCCTTGAACCGCATTAAAGGCGTTAACTTGTCGGCTGATGGCTTCAGCAACGACATCAGATTCCTCAACCAATACACTGAGACGGTGCTTGAAAGCGGTAATCAAGCGGCGACTTTCACCGCCGCGCCGATCTCGGGAAGCCCCCCGAAACGCTTCGGCCAGTTCCTGTAATATGGGTTCCGCTTCAGTAATTTGCACCGCTGCATTGCGCAACAGCATAGTATAATCGCGCGGCGCTACTGGGAACGTGTGTTCAAAATACCCGACCGCAAACCGGCCCGCTTCGGCATCGAAGCGCAGTTCTAATTCGCCCCGTTCCAGCACCGCGCCGTAATGATCCCCTAAGACCGGCAGCAGTAATTTCCCTGACAGGCTCGGTTCCGGTGGTTGCCAGTCAATATCGAAATATCCCGCATAGGGCGAGGCTTGACCCCACTCCAACACATCCACCCACCAAGGGTTATCGACACCAACGCCCATGTGATTAGGCACAAAATCGAGAATCAGCCCCATATCATGGCGGTGCAATTCAGCCACCAAGGCGTTAAACTCTGCCTCAGTACCGATTTCTGGATTTAAACGGCTATGATCGACGATGTCGTAACCATGAGTCGAACCGGGTCGGGCTAATAATAACGGCGAGGCGTACACATGGCTCACGCCTAAAGCGGCTAAATACGCAACTTGAGCACAAGCGTCGTCAAAGCCAAAATGGGCATTAAATTGCAAGCGGTAGGTTGCCCGTGGAGCCATAGATGTTACGGAGTCGATTGATTTAGATGCGGTAATGATCGGATCCTCCTGTTTGCATATCGCTTTATTATAAGGATTAAGGCTGAATCAAGCGAACAGCGATATTATTTGAAACAATTGTTAAATTTAATGGTGATCTTGCCGCTTTTCACTCAGTATCCGGTAAAGTATAGCCGTAATTCTTAGCCTGGCTCACAGTTTTGTAAAATCATAATGTTACGAAAATGATATCTACTAACCACATCTCTATAACCCTAGTCCCTTGCACGGGAAGTCATCGCAACCCTGTGCGCCGGAGCCAAGGTGGTTCGCGAACCACCCTAACCGCCGATATTCAGGACGGATGGCATCATCCGGGTACATTCCGGTGCGTTGTACCTGTCGGCATAATCCAGTGGTGGCCCTAATGGCACGCCTGCAAGCCGGTTCGCCAACCCCACTCGGCGCTTACTGGGACGGTCACGGAGTGAACTTTGCGCTGTTCTCAGCGCACGCCACCCGAGTTGAACTGTGCCTATTCGATAGCAAAGGCCGTGAACGTGAGCGCTTGACACTCCCTGAATACACGGATCAAGTCTGGCACGGCTATGTGCCCGGTCTCAAACCCGGCCAGCATTACGGGTATCGGGTACACGGCCCGTGGTTACCCAGTGCGGGGCATCGTTTCAATCCTGCCAAGCTGTTGCTTGACCCCTACGCATGCCAGCTCAGCGGCCCGATTCACTGTCATCCTTATCACGCTGGAGAGCGTCCTGATGGTCGCCCTGACCCACGGAATAGCGCACCGTTCACCCCGCGCTGTGTGGTCAGCACCCCACTGGATCAACCCGCGAAGCGCTCTGCCCCGATTGACTGGTCACACAGCATTATCTATGAAACCCATGTCCGAGGCTTTACCCAGCGCCACCCCGATGTGCCTAAAAAACTGCGTGGTAGTTTTGCCGGTTTTGGGCATCCAGCGGTTATCGACTATCTGGTCAAGCTGGGCATTACTGCCGTGGAGTGGTTACCGGTCCAAGCCTTTGCCGACGAAACGTTCTTATTAGAACGCAATTTAGTCAACTATTGGGGCTATGCACCGGTCATCTGGATGGCTCCTGAACCGCGTTACCTAGACAAAGCCGGGGTTCAAGCTCTGCAAACCACGATACAACGGCTGCATGAGGCCGGTATCGAAGTCATTATCGATGTCGTATATAACCACACCGCCGAAGGCAACCAGACGGGGGCTACCCTGTGTTATCGGGGTATCGATAATGCGAGCTATTATCGGCTGAATCCGAGCCATCCAGGCCGTTATCTTGACGATACCGGCTGTGGCAACAGTGTCAATCTGCAACATCCTCGCGTGGTGCAACTGGTGATGGACAGCCTACGCTACTGGGTCACCGAGTTCGGCATCGACGGTTTTCGCTTCGATCTGGCCACGGCTCTCGGACGCACCCCCAACGGCTTCGACCCTGGGGCACCGCTGCTGACGGCCATGCAACAAGATCCAGTCTTATCCCGTTGCCGACTGATCGCCGAACCTTGGGACATCGGCCCAGGCGGCTACCAACTCGGGGGCTTCCCCCCTGGCTGGGCAGAATGGAACGATCGCTGCCGTGATAGTCTGCGCCGCTTCTGGCGTGGTGACCCGGGTGAGTTACCCGAACTGGCGCGACGCCTCAGTGGTTCCAGCGAATTGGCGGAATTCACTGGACAACGGCCTTGGACTAGCATCAACTTCGTGACCAGCCACGACGGGTTTACCCTGCATGATCTCGTGAGCTATAACGACAAACATAATCAAGCCAATCGCGAAGCAAATCGTGACGGCCATAATGCCAATCACAGCGCAAATTATGGCGTCGAAGGCCCGAGCCAAGACCCTGCTATTTGTGCATTACGGATGCGCCAACGGCGCAATTTACTGGCCTCATTGCTACTGGCTCAGGGTACACCGATGCTATTGGCCGGAGATGAGTTTGGCCATACTCAACAAGGCAATAATAATGCGTATTGTCAAGACAATGAACTCACTTGGCTGGACTGGTCGCGTCTTGATCTTAGCGCAGAGCGCGAGCATTTGGACTGGGTGCGCCAACTGATTCGTCTGCGCCACGAGCAACCTCTGTTGCGGCAATCGCGGTTTTTACATGGCCAGCATTACTCTCACGTCACGGGTCTAGCGGACATCACCTGGCTAACCCCTGAAGGTGAGCCTATGTGTGGCGGCGCTTGGCATGATCCTGATCGCCGAGCACTGGCCTTGCGTTTGGCGGATCAAAACACTGCCACCACCCTGTTAATTCTGATTAATGCCGATCAGCGGCGCAGTATACCGTTCACGCTGGATCCTCCGGGTTCTTGGCAGCTTAAATTAACCACTGCTGAGCTGCCCGCTAGCATCCTGCGTGATCACCTCTTATTACCGCATCGCTGTGTGGCGGTGCTCGCACTTGAACATTGAACCGCTATGGATAATGACGCACTGCTTGATTTGCTGGTGCAACGCTACGGTATACAACCCGGCTATCACGATATCTGGGGGCACTATAACCGCCTCAGCACCACCAGTCGCCATCGGCTATTGGCCGCGCTAGGTTTGCCGGTTGATGATGAACTGGCTCTATGTGATGCCCTTGATGCTCACCAACAACGCGACTGGCTTACCCCAGCACCGCCCGTTGCGGTTGTACCACAGCACGCTATTCAGATCGTTCTCAGCTTGCCCGAAACAGCGATTGATGGGGATTTACACTGGCAACTGTGCGAAGAGTCTGGGACTCAACACCACGACCGCGTGCCCATTGCGCAATTGGAACACCTTGCGCAGCGGCATATCAACGGCCATACCTATCAGCGGCTGCGGCTCACCCTGCCTGATCTGCCTTGCGGCTATCATAAGTTACAAGTCGCTGAAGCTCAGACTAGCTTGATTGTTGTCCCTGACCGTTGTCAGCCGCTGCCCACAGGACGCCACTGGGGCCTAGCGGTACAGCTCTACGCCGTCCGTTCTGAGCGCAATTGGGGAATCGGTGATTTTGCAGATTTGCAGCAGATCGTCACCGTTGCAGCAGCGCAAGGCGCGGTCACCATCGGCCTGAATCCACTGCACGCTTTGTTCCCCGATCAGCCCCAGCGTTGCAGCCCTTACAGCCCTTCCAACCGTTGCTTTATCAATCCATTGTATCTGGCCATTGATTCGATTGATGATTTTTCTGAATCGACCGAAGCGCAGGCTATACTGACCGAACCCGCTATGCAAGCGGAGTTACGCCGGCTACGGCAAACAGACTGGGTTGATTACGCTGGAGTTGCTGCAGTGAAATACTCGGCGCTGCGCGTCCTGTATGAGCATTTCCGCACTCAACACCTTGCGGCCAACAGCCCACGCGCGGCAGCGTTCCAAGCGTATGTCCGTGACCAAGGTGAACCGCTGCGTCGCCAAGCGATTTTCGAGACGCTTAACCACTGGTTTCATAGCCTCGATCCAAGCGTCAGCGGTTGGCATGATTGGTTACGTGGTTTCCAACACCCCGACGCCGAAACTGTCGCCCAACAAGCTGAACAGCAAGCCCATACCGTGCAGTTTTTCCAGTATCTGCAATGGCAATTCGATCTGCAGTTAAGCCAAGTTGCCGCCACAGCGAAGTCCTGCGGATTGCGTCTAGGACTCTACCAAGATCTGGCCGTAGGCGCTGATAGCGGCGGTGGTGAGGTGTGGGCCGAACGCGATTGTTTTGCCTTGGGGGCGCGCATCGGTGCCCCTCCGGATGATTTTAGCCCCAGTGGTCAAGACTGGGGACTGCCGCCATGGAACCCACGGGCGCTCTATGACAGCGCCTATCGTCCCTACATCACCATCTTGCAAGCCGTGATGCGGCATGCAGGCGTGTTGCGCATCGATCATGTCATGAGTCTGTTGCGGCTGTTTTGGATTCCGCCCAATTGTCCGGCCACTGACGGGGCGTATGTGCATTATCCACTGGCTGATTTAATGGGCATCTTAGCGCTGGAAAGTCAGCGCCACCGCTGTGCCATCATCGGCGAAGATTTAGGCACGGTTCCCGATGAGGTGCGTAGCGCTCTTGATGCAACCGGCGTTTACAGTTATCGGCCTTTGTATTTCCAGAAACACTGGGACGCCGACGGGCGTTTCCAAGCGCCGCACGAGTACCCGGAACAGGCTTTAGTGACCGCCACAACTCATGACCTGCCGACGCTGGCCGGATTCTGGGCGGAACGCGATATCGACTGGCGAGCCAAGCTTAATCTATTTCCTCGCCCTGAAATTGCCTCCCAGCAACGTCACGCCCGTGCCGCTGACCGCCGCGAGCTGCTCACGGCTTTGCAACAGCAGGGGTTGCGCCCAGCAGACATGAACGAAGCAGCGCCGTTTTCGCCCGAGCTGATGCTGGCCATTCAACAGTTTCTCGCCCGCTCCCCGGCACAACTGTTGATGGTACAATTGGAAGACGTGCTGGGGCAGATCGAACAGGTGAATATACCCGGTACAGTGGATGAGCACCCCAATTGGTGCCGTAAGTTGGAAGTCCCGATTGAAGCATGGGCAACATGGCCGGAGTTTATTACTTTAGGGCAGCGTTTACGCATCGAACGTTCGGTTAAACGCGCTTAATTTCACCCCATCGTCAAGGCGAACGCATCGCTGGGTGTCAATGGAGAACTCATTGAATGGCTTTACCTGATCTGAACACTGTACGCTTGGGCATCATTGGCCTAGGCTATGTGGGTCTACCCTTGGCGGTGGAGTTTGGCCGCCAGTTCCCTACCCTAGGCTTTGATATTAACGCAGCGCGGGTTGCCGCTTTACTGCAAGGCCACGACGCCACCCGCGAAGTCAGCCCGGAAGAGTTCGCCACAGCCAGCCAACTACACTACACCACCGATTTAGCGGCACTGCGGGATTGTAATGTGTACATCGTCACCGTGCCCACCCCTATTGATGCTCATAAACGCCCGGATTTCGGCCCGTTAATCGCCGCCAGCACCAGTGTTGGCCAAGTGCTGGCGCCGGACGATTTAGTCATTTATGAATCGACGGTGTATCCCGGTGCAACCGAAGAAGTCTGTGTGCCGATTTTAGAACGTGAGTCCGGATTGCGTTATCAGCAGAATTTACATATCGGCTACAGCCCGGAACGGATTAACCCTGGCGATAAGCAGCACCGCTTGCCGGATATTGTTAAAGTCACTTCCGGCTCCAGCCCTGCTGTAGCCGATGTTGTCGATGCGCTATACCGACGCATTATTACCGCAGGCACCCATCGGGCGACCAGTATTCGCGTTGCGGAAGCCGCTAAAGTCATTGAAAATACTCAACGTGATGTCAACATTGCCCTGATCAATGAACTGGCCATGTTATTTAACCGCATGGGGATTGATACCGGCGAAGTATTAGCCGCAGCAGGCAGTAAATGGAATTTCCTGCCCTTTCGACCGGGACTGGTAGGTGGACACTGTATCGGCGTTGACCCTTATTACCTCACCCATAAGGCCCAAGCCATCGGTCATCATCCAGAAATGATTCTGGCAGGACGGCGCATTAATGACGGCATGGGACGCTATGTGGCCAGCCAGTTGGTCAAGGCCATGATCCGCCAGCACTGCTCACTTGACCAGGCACGCATTTTAATCCTTGGCCTGACCTTCAAAGAAAACTGTCCTGATTTACGCAATACCCGCGTAATCGATGTGATCGAAGAACTGCAAGCGTTTACCCTCAATGTTGAAGTCTATGACCCGTGGGCGGATAGCGCTGAAGCCGAACAGGAATACGGTATCAAACTACTGCCTCAGCCCGAGGCAGGCGCTTACGATGCCATCGTGCTGGCCGTGGCGCATCGAGAATTCCAAGCCTTAGGCGCAGACGGGGTGCGGGCGCTGGGCAAACCAGATGGTTTAATCTATGATTTAAAGAGTGTGTTCGCGCCGGACACCGTTGATTTGCGTTTGTGATTGCTGATGCTCATCCGTCATGACAGCAACCGGGTTGATGTTCTAGCTGAGGCGTTAGCCACGGTTCTGGCTGAACCCGTCGGTGAACCTTTTCAACCGGAAACGCTGATTGTGCAAAGCAACGGCATGGCCCGTTGGTTGGCATTGCGTTTGGCGGATCGGCTAGGCGTGTGCAGCAATATACGCTTTCCATTTCCGTCGAGTTTTCTCTGGCAAACGCTACGCCAAACCTTAGAACAGGCGCTAGGCACACTACCCGAAACGGCGAGCTTCGACAAACCGGTGCTGACCTGGCGTATTTTAGGTTTACTGCCTCAGCTCGAACGCCAGCCGGTTTTCGAGCCGCTGCATGCCTATCTGCAGGCCGGAGATGATCCCTTCCGCGCTTATGATCTAGCGCGCAGCATTGCTGATGTGTATGACCAATACTTGGTGTATCGTCCCGATTGGATTGCCGCTTGGGAGCAAGGTGAGCAGGCGGCATGGCTGCCACCCGAACACCGCTGGCAACCCGAGTTATGGCGACGACTCAGTACAGGAATCAGCGATCATCGCGCTCGGTTATTACAGCGTTTCGCTGAACACTTGCAGGGCGAGACTCAGCCCGCTGGCCTGCCGGCCCGCATCTCGGTGTTTGGCGTATCGGCTTTAGCACCGCAACAACTGCAATTACTCACGCTGTTAGCCCAACATTGTGAGTTGCATCTGTTTTTGCTCAATCCCTGCCAAGACTACTGGGGAGATATTCAAGCCGAACGCGATAGCGCCCATCAGACGCCTGCCGATAGCGATCCCGCCGATGAGTATTTGCACGTTGGTAACCCTTTACTGGCCTCGCTGGGCAAGCAGGGGCGGGATGTGTTCGATCTACTGGCCGAGCAACCGGCAGATGAACAGGCGTATTTCATCCCGACACCCGCATCAAACCTGCTGGAAACGCTGCAAAACGACATCTTGTATCTGCACGAACGCGGTGCTAGCGATCGCGTGCGTTTAGCCCCAGATGATCAATCGGTACAACGGCATATCTGTCACAGTCCGACTCGCGAACTGGAGGTTTTACAGGATCAACTCCTCAATCTGTTTGAACGCCATCCGGATTTAAGTCCTGCCGATGTGGTGGTCATGACCCCCGATATTGACGCTTATGCGCCGATGATAGAAGCCGTATTTGGCAGTACCGAACGATCCCGCGCTATCCCTTATAGCATTGCTGACCAAGGGCCAGAAGCTGAACAGCCGTTTTTGCAAGCCGTACAGCAACTGCTGGAATTAGGGCGGGGACGCTATGGCGTCGATCAGGTACTGGGTTTTCTCGAACTGGAGACCGTGCGGCGACGCTTTGATCTCGACATGAATGACTTGGAGCTGATCCGCACTTGGCTACAGCACACCGGCGTTCGCTGGGGAGTCGATGGCGAAGATCGGCAGACGTTTGATCTACCCGCGACGGACGAACACAGTTGGCGAGCAGGTTTGGAGCGGTTATTACTGGGCTATGCCCTGCCTGGTGGAGGCCGTGAATTTTGGGCCGACATCTTGCCCTATGATCCATTAGAAGGTAGCGCGGCTCAAGTGCTGGGGCGATTGCAACAGTTTGCCGATGGTTTATTTGCCCTCAGGGCTGAAGTGGCTGCACTGCGATCACTGACGGACTGGACGCAGCGCATTCAAGTGTGGCTGGAACGGTTCTTTGCCCCCACGGAAATGCAAGCGGAAGAATTGCAGGCGGTACGCAGTGCTTTAGACCGGATCACCACGCATGCCGCACAGGCGGGATTCACTGATCCCATCCCCTTGACCGTGGTGCGTGCCGCTTTGAACCAAGCCTTACAGCAAAACGCCCGTTCAGCCGGTTTTTTCGCCGGTGGGGTGACATTCGCCACCATGGTGCCGATGCGCAGCATTCCTTTCGCTGTGGTCTGTCTGATTGGCATGAATCATGGCAGTTACCCGCGTTCGCATCGCCCGGCTGATTTTGACCTTATGAGCCAGCACTACCGTAAAGGGGATCGCTCACGCCGTCAGGATGACCGCTATTTGTTCTTAGAAGCGCTGTTATCCGCCCGAAAATGCCTGTATATCAGCCATGTTGGCCGAGACAGTCGTGATAATACTGTGATCCCGCCCTCGGTCTTGGTCAGTGAACTGCTTGAGGTCATTGAGCGCGGTTTTCTACCCGCACCAGGCTATGAGTCTGTCCGCCAGCACATCAGTGTTGAACACCCCTTGCAAGCATTTAGTCACCGATATTTTGCCAGCCCGTGCGACAACAAATTGTTCAGCTACTCAGCAGAGCTGGCTACACTCAGTCGCCGCGCCAGTGAGCAACGCAGCGGGATCAATGCGTTTTTCAGCACGCCTCTGCCGCCTGTCGATGAATCTTGGTTAACCCTACCCCCTGAGCAACTGATTGCCTTTTTTGAACATCCGGTCAAATTCCTGCTGCAGCACCGTCTAGGACTGCACTTACAACTCAATGACCACGTACTGGACAACCAAGAACCCTTTACGCTTGACGGCCTGGAACGCTACACCTTACGCCAACATTTATTAGCGTGGCAGTTGGCAGCCATTGAATCGGCACAAGCGGCTAAACTGGCGCGCGCTCAAGGACTGCTACCGCATGGGCAAGTCGGGGTGAATGGGTTTGCCCAGGAGTGGGCGACGTTATGCCCATTTACTGAGCGAGTACAGCAGTTACAGTCGGCAGGGTTGGGTGAATCTGTCGCTGTTGATATTCAATGCGCCGGAGTGCGCATACAGGGATCACTGGACGGGCTGACCCCGACGGGTCTAGTGGGTTACCGACCAGCGACGATTACACCTAAAGACCGCTTGCGGCTGTGGTTACGCCATCTATTAGTGAATACCTCGCCATCCCCTGAGCGGCGCATAAGCAGTCACTGGCTGGGACTGAATGGCGAGCTGCGTCTCATCCCCGTTACTGACCCGATGCCCGCACTTACTGCACTGCTGCAATACTATCAGCAAGGGCTGAGAGAACCCTTACCGTTATTTGCACGCAGCAGTTGGGCCTATGCCGACGCTTGGAATCAGGGTAAAGGGTTGGACGCGGCCTTGAAGAAGGCGCGTAACGAGTGGAACGGTCATTATCATCGCGACGGTGAGGTGCAAGATCCGTGGATAGCCTTAGCGTTCCGCGGTCACCCTACCCCCTTAAATACCACCTTTATGACGTTGGCTCAAACCTTTTGGCAACCGTATTTCCAACACACAACTGATTATAGCTGCTAGGTTTTAACGCTTGTCCACAATTAATAGTAGGCATTGTGCGCCGTAGTAGCTAAAATAGACACCATATAGTCAAAAACAGCATACACCCCCACACACATCACTGAGGTGGACTTTATGGCTACTCACCGCCGCCCTCTTTCTCCTCATCTGCAGGTCTATCGACCTCAGTTGACCTCGGTTCTGTCGATTTTGCATCGTGCCACTGGCATTGTGCTGTCAATCGGCACCCTACTGTTAGTCTATTGGCTCGCCGCAATTGCGCTGGGCCCTGAAACGCATGCGACAGCGCAAAATATACTGGGTTCATGGTTTGGCCTACTGCTGCTATTTTTATGGAGCTGGGCGTTGTTTTATCATCTTAGTAATGGGATCAGGCATTTATTTTGGGATGCTGGCCAAGGCTTTGAACTATCGACGGCTTATCAATCAGGTTATGCGGTCGTAGTCAGTTCGCTGGTACTGACCGTGCTAGCTTGGGTCTTGGCCTTTAGCACATAACTGCCAATCTGAAGAGGAACAAGTCAATGAGTTTACGTACACCGCTGGCACGCGCACGCGGATTAGGATCAGCTAAGGAGGGCGTGCAACACTGGTGGGCACAGCGTGTAACCGCTGTTGCGCTCATCCCCCTGAGTGTCTGGTTTGTGGTATCCCTGCTGGCTGTCGCGGGAGCAGATTACCCTACGGTTGTGGCTTGGGTCGGTTCACCAGTGAACACGGCCTTATTAGTGATTTTGTTATTCAGCGTGTTCTACCATGCCCTATTAGGACTACAAGTGGTCATAGAAGACTATATCCACACTGAATGGCTAAAACATACCGTATTAATCAGTGTTCATTTCGCCCTCATTCTACTTGGGGTAATCGCCATCGTCTCCGTAGTGCGCATTGCCTTTATTGCTGTATTGTCTACTGGAGTTTAAGCGATGGCTGCCTATGATGTCATTCAACACAGCTATGATGTGGTCGTGGTGGGTGCCGGTGGAGCCGGCCTCCGTGCAACCTTCGGCATGGCCGAGAAAAATCTAAAAACCGCCTGTCTCACTAAAGTCTTCCCGACCCGCAGCCATACGGTTGCCGCCCAAGGTGGCATGTCCGCTGCCCTAGGTAATATGGGGGCTGATGATTGGCGCTGGCATATGTACGATACGGTAAAAGGCTCCGACTGGCTGGGTGATCAAGACGCCATCGAATATATGTGCCGTGAGGCCATTCCGGCAGCCATTGAACTGGAACATTACGGGGTGCCGTTCTCGCGCACCGATGATGGGCGCATTTATCAACGCCCCTTCGGCGGTATGACCACCGAATACGGCAAGGGTACGGCGCAACGCACCTGTGCCGCTGCTGACCGCACGGGGCACGCTATTTTACACACCTTGTACCAGCAAGCCTTAAAACACGAAGCGGAATTTTTCATCGAGTATTTCGCCACCGATTTAATCATGGACGATGAAGGCGCCTGCCGAGGGGTGCTGGCGTGGAATCTGGCCGAGGGCACGCTGCATGTGTTCCGAGCGCATATGGTGGTCTTGGCCACCGGCGGCTATGGCCGTTCCTATTTCTCGGCGACTTCTGCCCACACCTGTACCGGCGATGGCAATGGCATGGTGCTGCGGGCGGGTCTGCCCTTACAAGATATGGAATTCACCCAGTTCCATCCCACCGGGGTCTATGGCGCAGGCTGTTTGATTACCGAAGGGGTGCGCGGTGAAGGCGGTTATTTAACCAATTCCGAAGGCGAGCGATTTATGGAGCGTTACGCCCCGAATGCCAAAGACCTGGCCTCACGGGATGTGGTCAGCCGCTCGATGACGATTGAAATTAACGAAGGCCGCGGCGTAGGACCAAACAAAGATCATATTCATCTGCACTTGGAACATCTCGGCCCTGATGTGATTCATGAACGCTTGCCAGGTATTGCAGAAACCGCACGGATTTTTGCCGGGGTGGATGTCACCCGTGCACCCATCCCGGTACTGCCCACAGTGCATTACAATATGGGTGGTATTCCTACTAATTACCAAGGCGAAGTGGTCACCCTGAAAGACGGCAACCCCGATGCGGTGGTTCCCGGACTGATGGCTATTGGTGAGGCCGCATGTGTCTCGGTGCATGGCGCTAACCGTCTCGGTTCCAATTCGCTATTGGATATCGTGGTGTTTGGCCGAGCAGCGGCACTGCGCTGTGCTGAGTTGCTGGAACCGGGTGGCCGTCATCGTGAATTGCCGCAAGATAAAGTCGATGCCGCCCTAGATCGCTTTGATAAACTCCGCCATGCCAGCGGCAACACCGCAACCGCAGCGATTCGTGACCGGATGCAGCGCACCATGCAAACTCATGCAGCGGTATTTCGCACCGGCGATTCACTGGCCGAAGGGATTGATAAAATGGACGAGGTCATCCGTTCATTTGCCGATGTTAATGTATCGGATCGCAGTATGATCTGGAACTCGGATTTGGTGGAAACCTTGGAACTGGATAATCTGCTGGGCTGTGCGGTGGTGTCGATTAGTGCGGCGCATAATCGCCCAGAAAGTCGCGGCGCTCATGCCCGCGAGGACTATCCAGACCGTGACGATGAACACTGGATGAAACACACCCTGACTTGGTTAAATACACAGCACCAAGTGAGTATCGATTACCGTCCCGTGCATGATTACACACTCACCGATGAGGTCGAGTACTTCCCGCCCAAGCAACGTGTTTACTAAGAGCAATTAAGCTATGGCCGAATTAAGACTTCCCAAAAATTCCCGCATCGGTGTTGGCAAACGCCATACAGCCCCTGAAGACGCTAAACGCAGCAAAGCTTTTCGAGTCTATCGGTGGAATCCTGACAGCGGCGAGAATCCACAAATAGACACCTATGTCTTGGATCTCGATGACTGTGGCCCGATGGTGCTCGATGCCCTGATTAAAATCAAAAATGAGATTGATCCAACCCTGACCTTCCGGCGCTCCTGTCGTGAGGGGATTTGCGGCTCTTGCGCGATGAATATCGACGGCACTAATACACTGGCCTGCACCAAAGCCATTGAGGAAATCGAGGACGATGTGGCGATTTACCCCTTGCCACATATGTCTGTGGTCAAAGATTTAGTCCCGGATATGACGCATTTTTATGCACAATATTCATCGATTAAACCTTGGATGCAAACCCAAACACCCCCGCCGCCAGATCGTGAGCGGCTGCAATCCAAAGAAGACCGCGCCGAACTCGATGGCTTGTATGAGTGCATTCTATGCGCCTGCTGCTCGACCAGTTGTCCGAGTTACTGGTGGAACGGTGATCGTTATCTGGGGCCTGCGGTATTACTGCAAGCGTATCGCTGGATTGCCGATTCGCGTGATGAGTACACGGGTGAACGCTTGGATGATTTATCCGATCCGTTTCGTTTATACCGCTGTCACACCATCATGAATTGCACCAAAACCTGCCCCAAGGGATTAAATCCGGCCAAGGCCATTGCCACCGTCAAAAAAATGATGGTCGAGCGTCGCTGAGCGGCTCATGGTCATTGACAGCAAATTGCGCTGGAACTGTCGCCGTGGTATGAAGGAACTCGATACGCTGTTACAGCGTTATGTGGAACAACGCTACGCGACCGCTCCAGCAGAGGAACAACAGGCGTTTGCCCAGTTATTGGAACTGCCTGACCCGCAACTTTGGGCTTACTTCAGTGGCCGTGATGCGCCTGATGACCCCGTCTATGTCAAGCTGATTGAACGAATTATCGCCCCCTGAACTGCACCTGCGCCCCTCATTATACCTGCGCATCAGTATGGTCAGCTTGCATGGGCTGGCCGCTGTTGCGGTCGCTTATGTCGAACTATCGTTAATCCATACGGCAGCACTTCATGGTACACTGCTGTGTTCGTTGCTTTGGCAGTGGTATCGTTATGGCAGTGAGTGCAGTCACGGGTTTGTCACTCACTTGCGCGTGGATGACGAGGGCGGTTGGCAATGGGTTTATGCCGATGGCACCGTGCGTCAGCAGATGCTGAAACGCTATTATATCCACGCTCATCTGTTGATATTACAGTTCCATGGGCCGCTTCCAGGCGGTAATCGGACACTGGTTATCGCAGCAGATGCCACAGATAGCGAATCACTGCGGCAACTGCGCTGTTATTTATTTAGACTGGCTTGGCAAGCACAAACCTAATTCAGAATTTTTTATTTGAAAATCATTCACATAAATTCCTTTTCAAATCAATGGATTTCTGTGATGTTAAAGCGAACTAACTCAAGGGTGTTCTGTCACACTCAATGTTGCAACAGCGAGTGAACCAGCACACCCCTTACTGTGAAGGGGTCGGCCCGAATGGGCGAACGCAATGTTGATCGTGAGCTAGTGGCTCGGGTGCAGCAAGGTGATAAGCGGGCATTTGATATTTTGGTACAACGTTATCAGTACAAAATTATCAAATTAGTATCGCGCTATGTACACGATTCAACCGAGGCTTTGGATATTGCTCAAGAGGCGTTTATTAAAGCGTATCGGGCTTTACCGGGCTTTCGCGGTGATAGTGCCTTCTACACTTGGTTGTACCGAATTGCCATTAACACGGCGAAAAATTATTTAGTGGCTCAAGGGCGTCGTCCGCCTGGATCGGATATTGATGCTCAAGAGGCTGAACAATATGAAGGTCAATCGAGTCTCAAAGAGTATGAGACGCCTGAACGGCTCCTGCTCAAAGATGAGATTGAGGCCACGGTATACCGTGCGATTGATGATTTGCCTGAAGATCTGCGCACCGCAATCACTCTGCGTGAATTCGAAGGCATGAGTTATGAAGAAATTGCCCAAACCATGGGCTGCCCCATTGGCACCGTACGCTCGCGAATTTTTCGCGCTCGCGAGGCGATTGACAAAAAACTAAGTCCTTTATTGAGTTAATTGGGTTGCTTAAAAGCTATGTCAAACAAACTAAGTGAACAAGTTTCCGCTTTGATGGATGACGAATGCACGGAACAGGAATTAAAACTTGCCGTGCGCCAACTGGCACGCGACACCACATTGGCATCCCAGTGGGAGCGCTATCACTTAATCAGCGACGTGCTGAAAGGTCAGGCTCCCCCAGAGCTGGACACCGATTTTTCACGTAAGCTGCAACAACGACTGGAGCAAGAGCGCCCCTTGGCCGCTTTGTCGTTACCCCGTCAAACCCAGCAGCGCCGAACCGCCCGATCATGGCAGCGACCGGCCCTCGGGGTGGCACTGGCCGCTTCGCTGGCCGCAGTCGCGGTTTTGGTATGGTCACCGAGCATGGAACAACTTTCTACAGATCAGTTGGTTGCCCAACAAGCGACCAATCCGCCAAGCAGTACCCCTGAAGAGGATCTCGCTGCGCGGTTAAACGTCTATATGGCGAACCACAATAGTCTAGCGTCGATCAATAACGTGTCCGGAGTCTTGCCGTATGTACGGATGACCAGTCTCAGTGACGGTCGTTAATTGATGAAGATGCGGTTATTATGGCCAGTGTTGGCCTTGCTGGTCTTGCCGGTTGCCGCCCTGAGCGAATCCGTTGAACGCCGCACTGCGGAACAGTGGTTAGAACGGATGATTAGTGCCACGCGCACCTTGAACTATGAGGGAGTGTTTGTCTATATTCAAGGACAAAACATCGAAGTCATGGCCATTGCGCACCGCTACAGTGACGGTCATGAACGCCAAAGAATATATTCACTGACCGGTCCGCGCCGAGAAATATTGGTGGATAACAGCCATGTGATTTGTGTCCTACCCGATCGACAGTATGCTTTTGAGGTCTCCCGTTTTGATCGTTCCCCTTTTCCGATTTCCTTCCCCCGAGAATTAAGCCAACTCCAGCACGGTTACTGGTTTGAACTGTTACAGGAAGAGCGTTTACTCGAACGCCCGGCACGTAAACTCGCTGTGCGACCGCGTGATGATCTGCGCTATGGCTATTATCTGTGGCTTGATAAGGAGACCGGCTTAGTGCTGCGTTCTGCACTCGTCGATGACAACAAGCGTTTTGCCGAGCAAGTGTTGTTCACCCACATCACCATAGGGGGTGAGATCTCCTCAGACCGCCTTGCACCGAGTGAGCGCAGCCAAGCGGTGTTAAACAGCGTTACCATAGAACAAAAACAGCCCCTATCCAGCGACAGTGTGGAGCCTGTGTGGCAGGCCACCCAACTACCAAGCGGTTTTACCCAAGTCATGCACCACCGCTACAACACTGAGCATGCGACCACTACCGAGCACTTAGTATTTAGTGACGGTCTCGCCACGGTGTCGGTATTCATTGAAGAGCTGCAAACCCAGCCCTTATTAGTGGGTGCCTCACGCATGGAAACGGTCAACACTTATGGGGTAGTGATTGATGATCGCTATCAAATCATTGCTGTCGGTGAAGTACCACTCAAAGCCGTGACCCTGATCGCTGAGGGTATTGATCGCCTGAGTCTTGATGCGTCGAGTGATTAGTCATGTGCTTGCCGACGAAACCCGCTATAATAATCGGTTCGATGGCTTATTGTTCTTGGCGCTGTGTGCGCAGGATGCAGCCAGTTCAAGCTAGGAAACCACTTGATGCACGCTATCCGCAATTTTTCCATTATTGCCCATATTGACCACGGTAAATCCACTCTGGCCGACCGGTTTATTCAGATCTGTGAAGGTTTGAGTGAGCGCGAATTAGCCGAGCAAGTCTTGGATTCCATGGACTTGGAACGCGAACGCGGCATCACCATCAAAGCCCATAGCGTCTCACTCCAGTACCGTACCCCTGAAGGCCAGACCTATCAGCTTAATTTTATCGACACACCCGGCCATGTGGATTTCTCTTATGAAGTGTCACGATCACTGGCCGCCTGTGAAGGGGCTTTATTGGTCGTCGACGCGGCACAAGGGGTTGAAGCCCAGAGCGTTGCCAACTGTTACACCGCCATCGAACAAGGCTTGGAAGTCGTTCCGGTACTGAACAAAATTGATTTACCCTCGGCTGAACCGGATCGAGTAGCTGAAGACATTGAAAACATTATTGGTATTGATGCAACCGACGCTATCCGGGTTAGCGCTAAAAACGGTATCGGCATTGCTGAATTATTAGCGCAGTTGATCGAGCGTATTCCCCCACCCCAAGGTGATCCCGATGCGCCACTGAGTGCCTTAATTATTGACTCATGGTTTGACAATTACGTCGGGGTTATTTCCCTGGTGCGGGTCGTTAATGGCGAGATTAAACCCAAGCAAAAAATTCGTATTCTCTCGACCGGCAAAGCGCATCAGGTCGAGCGTGTCGGCATTTTCACTCCGAAACAAACCGATTGCAGTCGCTTAGGTACCGGCGAAGTGGGTTTTGTCATTGCGGGCATCAAGGACATCGACGGCGCACCCGTGGGCGACACCATTACTGAGGATGCCCGCCCTGTCACTCAACCGTTACCCGGCTTTCAAAAAGTACAGCCCCGCGTATTTGCGGGTTTGTTTCCGGTAGAAGGTGAGGCGTATGAAGACCTGCGCGAAGCCCTGCAAAAACTGCGGTTAAACGATGCCTCGTTGTATTATGAACCCGAAACTTCACAAGCGTTAGGTTTTGGTTTCCGCTGCGGTTTTCTGGGCATGTTGCACATGGAAATTGTCCAAGAGCGCTTAGAGCGTGAGTACGATTTGGATTTGATTACCACCGCGCCTACAGTCATTTACGAGGTATTGACCACCAGCGGTGAACTATTAAACATCGATAATCCCGCCTGCCTGCCACCCACCAATGACATCGCTGAAATCCGCGAACCGATTATTCTGGCCAATATCTTAGTGCCTCAAGATTATCTTGGTGCTGTCATCGGTCTCTGTATTGAGAAACGCGGGGTACAACGGAATATGCACTATGCCGGTCAGCAGGTTGCGTTGAGCTTTGAACTGCCCTTAGCCGAAGTGGTGCTCGATTTCTTTGATCGCTTAAAATCGGTCAGCCGTGGTTTTGCCTCATTTGATTATGATTTTGAACGTTTTCAAACGGCTAACTTGATCAAATTGGATTTATTAATCAATGGTGAGCGGGTTGATGCCTTATCACTTATCGTCCACCGCGATCAAGCTCAATATCAGGGGCGCGAACTGACGAGTCGCATGAAAGAGTTGATCCCCCGGCAAATGTTTGATGTCGCTATTCAAGCAGCAATTGGTTCAAAAATCATTGCGCGCACTACGGTGAAGGCATTGCGTAAAAATGTCACGGCAAAATGTTATGGTGGTGATGTGTCACGAAAACGGAAGCTGCTTGAGAAACAAAAGAAAGGTAAAAAACGTATGAAACAAGTAGGTAAAGTGTCGATACCTCAAGAAGCGTTTTTAGCAGTATTAAAAGTGGGTGAGAAGTAAGGTAGTGCTATGCAAGATTTGAATGCATTATGTCAGCGACTCGGGTATCAATTCAGTAATGCTGAATTTTTAGAACGTGCCTTGAGTCACCGCAGTGTGGCAAAAAAACATAATGAACGATTAGAGTTTCTTGGTGATGCGGTGTTAAGCACTATCATTGCGAATGAATTATTTCAACGCCAGCCCAAAGCTAATGAAGGCGAGTTAAGTCGAATGCGTTCTATATTAGTTAATGGAGAAACATTAGCGGTCTTGGCGCGCGATTTAGGTATCAGTGATTGCATACGCTTAGGTGTAGGCGAATTGA
>PWUP01000236.1 GCA_003562535.1 Gammaproteobacteria bacterium
GATTTCGCCGATGATTGATGCGCGGGCGCAGGACATGGCGCAGCGTTTGGGGATCGAGACTTATGGGGATTCGATTGAGGTGGAGGCGTTATAAAGGCTGCTGCATTACGTCGCCTGTTTTTACGATCACCTGATCAAAACCGGCGAGACCACGGCGACTCAAGGGCTGCCGCCGGTATTTCCGGTCGTAATCTACAACGGCTCACGCCGCTGGACGGCCAAGCATGACATGTATGAGCTCATACGCCCCGAGCCGCCGGTGTTTATATCTCGTTCCCACGCTCCTGCGTCACTGCCATTAACTTTAGATGGCAAAGGTGGGCAATGCCCACCCTACCTTAACTTTTTTCTCGTTCCCACGCTCCTGCGTGGGAATGCCTACTGAGCCTACATCATCCACCTCGTCATTCCGCCATGGATTGGCGGAATCCAGTGCCAAAGACGGCTGCCTGTGAGTCAGTAGTCGCCGTAGGTCGGGCAAAAGCGCAGCGTTGCCCGACATCAATAGGGCATGTTGCCCCGTCCGGCAGCAGATGGCGCTAACTTAATGGCAGTGACGCTCCTGCGTGGGAATGCATATTGAACAGCTCTTGGCCATGAGTTAGCTCCGTATGCATTCCCACGCAGGAGCGTGGGAACGAGGGATGCATTCCCACGCTGGAGCGTGGGAACGAGACATAACCATCAAGTTCATAGCAAATTTTAGCATAATTTTAATCGTCAGACTTAAAGACCGTGCATAAGCCGGCTAATTCCATTATCATATCGGTAACACTGCCTGCTGCTGGTCACGATAACCTCATGCCTTTTGATATCACGAATTATTACGAGCCATTGGTCGTCTCTGCGGTGCAACATTATGCAACTCAACACCTTGCTAATCCACCCTTAGCCACCGATGATTTGCTCGAAGACGCCGCGTGTATCGCACTCAACCAGTTACCGACTCGTTATATTCGTCATTACATTGATGCCAGTTTTTTTATGAGTGCAAACGAGCGAGCGCGTATGGAAGCCGAAGTTGAGCACGCAGTTCACCAAGCCTTTGAACGCTTGCTGGCCGCTAGATCTAAGTAGCATGACGTGTTGTTATGCACTGTTTTTTGCTCTGACACGGCCATCTGGAATTAGCGACCATGCCACCAGACGATGACGACAGACGCTTGTACCCACGCATCCCGGTGGAGATTGATGTCGAGGTTCACTGTCCTGACACCCCCATGCAGGTCTTACGCACTGCCGATCTCAGTCACATCGGTTTACTACTGGTCATGGATTCACCGGATCGCCCCCCAGTGGGTAGCCTAGTAAAAATACAGGTGGTGGGTTGTTTAGGTAACGGCGAACGTCCACCCTTGGTCAATGCTCGGGTCATCCGCCATGTTGACCAAGGTTTTGCCGTGCTATTCGAGGATGTTTAATCCTGTTAAAATTGGGTTTTGTCGTTGCCCTTTCCTATTTCACTGTCAGATAGTCAAAACTCTATGCAATCAACTTTTGAGATCTTCCACTTATTAAGCGAGATCGAGCTAACCCACGATCTCAGTGATGAAGCCCGTCAAGAACTGGCCAGTCACTGTCACTTTGAAGTCTGGGCAGTCAAACAACGGGTTCGCGCCGAGGACATGGTTGACGACTACCTGCTGTTGGTGGAGGGTCGCATAGCCAGCCGTTCAGACCAAACCACCATGCGGATTGAAAACACTCAGGGTCAGTTACCCCCGCTGATTTTTGATCCGCCCGACTCGCAAGCCCTTGCCGTCACTCTAACGCCCTGCACGGTGTTACGTATCCCAGTGGCTGCCCTCGATACCGCCCGTTCAGAAACGATCGAAGTCAATGACATCGAACTCGATGCAACCGAAAGTCGCCTGCTGGCTGAATTGTACGAACTCATTGGCAATCGGCAGTTGCAACTCCCCGTGCGTCCCGAAGTCGCCCTGCAGATCCAAAGGCTCACCAGCGATGAAAATTCGAGCATTGATAAGCTGACGGAGATTATTCAGCGCGATGGCGCCGTCGCTGGAGGGCTGTTGCATGCCACGAATAGCCCGTTGTTCCGTGCCGCTAAACCCATCCGCTCAATACGTGATGCGGTGGTGCGCTTAGGTTTTCGCAATACTCGCATGCTCACCACCAGTCTGGCCTTGCGCCAAACCTTCAAAGCGCGTTACACCACCACTCGCGAGGCGATGCAAGAGGTCTGGGCTGAAGGGATTCTGTGTTCAGCCTTTGCCTATGTGTTAGCGGATAGCTTAGGCATTTTGAATCGTGAACGGGCGCTGCTCGCCGGTCTGGTTGCCGATATCGGAGCGGTGCCGATTATCCAATTCATTGAGCAACGTGACCCCGAACCCCAACGCGCAAGGGTGAATACCTTAGTGACCAAGCTCAGTCCCATCACGGGTATGTTGGTCATTAATTATTGGGAACTGGGTGAAGATTTAATTGCCGTGGCTGAAAATTTCCATGATTGGTCTTACCGTGCCAAAGAGCCGGATTATGCCAGTCTCACCTTAATCGCTCGCTGGGCCATGTTACACCGAGAAGAGCAACCCCACCCTCCTGCTGAGACCGTACCCGCTTTTCAAGTCCTCGGCATCAGCCCACCGGCACCGGGTGCAGGCATTGACCTATTAAACAGCCGCGCCCAAGAATTACAATCTTTGCAAGATATGTTCACGACTTAAGCTAGCGGTGCTGAGCACCACCCGCTGCCCTGAGTAGAGCCGCCGCAATTTTCTGCAAAGGCAGCACTTCGGTTGCGGCTCCACGCTTGACGGCCTCGCCTGGCATCCCCCAAACCACACTGGTGGCTTCATCCTGAACCACCGTGTATACACCAAAATCATGAAGCTCCTTAAGACCTTGTGCGCCATCGGCTCCCATGCCGGTCAACAGTGCCGCACAGGCATTGGTTCCGGCCGCCTGCAACACTGACCGGAACAACACATCCACACTGGGTCGATGGCGGTTGACCGCTTCACCGTGATTTAACCGGCATAAATAGCGCGCCCCATCACGGACAATCATCAGGTGCTGGTCTCCAGGGGCAATATACGCATGACCCGCCATCAAACGATCACCCTCGGCCGCCTCTTTCACCAATAGCCGAGATTGGCGATTCATTCGCTCCGCCCAAGCGGTGCTGAACCCGGGCGGTATATGCTGGGCAATGACAACCGCCGGACTGTCTGGGGGTAAATCCAGCAACACGTCTTTAATCGCCTCGGTTCCGCCGGTGGAGGCACCAATGGCCAAGAGACGATCCGTGGTTTGCAAATGCCGCAACGGTTTAACCGGTACCACCTCATCGACCGAATGCTTGGGATCCAGTGGCGCGGCGCTGGCGCTCTTACGCTGCACCCGCACATTAGCTGCTGTGCGAATTTTATCAGCCAACTCATCTCGGTAGGTTTCCAGTGTATTGGAAAGATCCAGTGTGGGCTTGGTGACAAAATCCACAGCGCCTAATTCTAAAGCCTGCAGGGTCACTTCTGCACCGCGAGCCGTCAGGGACGACACCATGACCACCGGCATGGGTCGCAACCGCATTAAATTACGCAAAAACGTTAGCCCATCCATGCGCGGCATCTCAACGTCCAAGGTCAACACATCGGGGTTCAGTGACTTGATGCGCTCTCTAGCAACATAGGGATCCTGCGCGGTACCCACCACTTGAATGCCCTGCACCGAGCCTAAAATCGCGGTCAGAACTTTTCTGACTAAGGCCGAATCATCAATGATCAATACACGAATTGGTTTATCCACTCGCTTTCCCATCAGAAAAGTTCAACATCACCCTCATTCATGGAGGTTTGGCTGACTGGCCGATACACAGCCGCACGCAACTCTTCACGCAGGGCTTGCAAACGTTGCCGAGCTTGTTCAATCTGGGCGGCAGAATGTCCTGGCTCGACGAGTGGCAACTGTCTTAATTCAGCAACAAAGCGCTCCATAAAATCGATGCGCAAGCGCACCCGCCCCAACACCTGTTGGGTAATGTCTTCAAATTGCAATAAACGCACTGCGGTATGGATATGTTCTTGCACACTGGCTGAGGCATTATCCAGCGAGGTTAAATCGGTCACTAAGGCCGGGGCTTGATCCGTGCCGGCGGGCGACGTTGACGACAGACGTTGCACAATGTGATTCACCAAGATGTGTTGACTCTGGGTGCTTGCGGTCAAATCAGCAAAACAGGCTTGCAATTCGTTTGTCGCATTATCGATGAGATGGCTACCCTGATCGATTAACTCTCGTAGTTCAACGATTTCTGGTGCCACCAGTTGATCAATCTCAACCACCAAATGCCATAGCTCACGATCAGCATCCTGCTGAAGGCTTAATGGCAGCGACGCCTCTGTCGCTTTAGGCCACACAACCGCAGCGGGCCAGATGAAAGCAACCAGTAAAATACCTAACCAAGCAGGTAGGCTATCCGCAGCCCACACCCACAACACCAGCACTGCAGCACTTGAGCACACCGCAATCCAGTAAGGTTTATCCCAATGGAGGGATAAACGATGACGGATGCCATTCACTGTTGGTGCATCTTGCCTACCCATTAGGACACGTCCTCTAGGCACAAGCCAATTAACTGTGGAGAGTAATCCCAACCGTAGCCCCTCATCAGTCGAACAACTCCACCTCGCCTTCCACTTCCGATTGGTCAAGCTGCCGACTGTAGTTCAATTCGCGCTTGATAATCGTATCGTTGTGCAGGGTGCGTAATTTACGAACCAAAACTCGGCCAGTGGTCGGGAAAAAATAAATTTTACGTGGATGACTACCCAGCAAATCTTGCGCAACCATAGGAATACGCTCAGTTTTTAAATAGTCTTTAACAAAACGCGCATTGCGTTCACCCACCGAGTTGTGGGTAAACCCCGGCAACACATTACCGCCCCCAAACACCTTGGCTTCCAAGTTCTGGCGTTGAGCGCCGAGCTTGATCAGTTGGTTAATGAGAATTTCCATAGCGTAATCCCCATAACGCAGGGCGCTACCCGTGCGCGTGTCTTCATTGCGTTTATCATCGGGCAACATGAAATGATTAATCCCCCCAATGCCTCGGATGCGATCACGGATGCAGGCACCCACACATGAACCTAACACAGTGACCATCACCAGCTCCCGATTGGACACATAGTATTCTCCCGGCAATATTTTCACCGCGTCCATTTCGAATTGCCGATCATAGTATAAATTCGGCGCTAGAGTTTCTTCAAAACCGGCTTGGGTCATGGCATTATTTCCGCCCTACAGGCACATAGACTGTCTTGCCCTGTAAACGAAACAAGTCAGAGGCGTGGCTTAAGCTTTCCGAGTGACCGACAAATAATAAGCCATCAGGACTCATCAAAGGGTGAAACCTGGCTAATAGGCGATATTGTGTTGGTTTATCAAAATAAATCAAAACATTGCGACAAAAAATCGCATCAAAACGCTCTTTAAGCGGCCAATCCGCACCTAACAGATTTAACGGTTGAAACGACACTAAGTTCTGCACTTCAGAGCGCACCCGCACCCAGCCCTCACGATTGCCTTTGCCCCGCAGAAAAAAACGCCGCACATCCGCTTTGGGCATTTTATCAATTCGCTCTACGGGGTACACGCCTTGAGCGGCTTTTTCCAACACATGAGTGCCTAAATCCGTGGCGAGAATCTGCACCGGCGGGGTAAATGACCCCAAGGCATCGATCACCGTCATCGCCATTGAATACGGTTCTTCCCCTGTAGAACAGGCTGCTGACCACAGACGCACCGGATTACGCCCTTGGGCATGAATCCGACTCACGTATTCCGCCAGTATCGGAAAGTGATGAGATTCTCGAAAAAAAGAGGTCAGATTAGTGGTCAGTGCATTGATAAACTGTTGCCATTCTGACGATCCAACTTGCAACTGATCCAGATACTCATTGAAGCTCACTTGTCCAGTGGCCCGTAAACGCCGAGCGATACGGCTGTACACCATATCGCTCTTACTCGGGTTCAGAGAGATACCCGCATGTTCATAGATCATGCGGCGAATCCGCTGGAAATCTCCTTGGGTAAAATGGAACTCTCGTTCCCGTCCACTGTTCACATTGGTAGTTTCCTAATTAGCCCCCCTCTCCATAGTCGTTGGGGTTGTATACAGCCATTCAAGATGGGCTATCGGGCACGTCCTGTGCCCGATCTACACGCTATCAACAAGCCGTCCGGTCATCAGGGCGGGGGGGCTATACTGCTCGCATCAAAACTCCTCCCATTCATCATTGGAGCCGGAACGGGGCGCTTTAGCCGGTTGCGGTGCCGCCTGTTTGCGGGGTGCAGCCGCCGCAGGCTTCGCTCGGGGCAAAGCCCGTGCCGCTGGTGCCGAGGCCGTCGGCTGATCTGAGGTGCGGAAAATACTCACCGCTTGAGTCAGCGATTGCGCTTGCTCTTCCAGTGATTCCGAGGCTGCCGCCGCTTGTTCCACCAACGAGGCGTTTTGCTGCGTTACTTCGTCCATCTGCGCAATCGCCGTATTGACTTGGTCAATCCCCGTGCTTTGTTCATCCGATGCCGCTGAAATCTCAGCAATCAAGTCCGAGACCCGCTTGGCTTGGGTGACAATGTCGTCCATCGTTTGTCCCGATTCCAAAACTAGGGTGCTGCCTGAGCTGATGGTAGTGGAGTTTTCGGCAATCAGTCCTTTGATTTCTTTAGCCGCTGAGGCTGAACGCTGCGCCAGATTGCGCACCTCACCGGCCACCACCGCAAAGCCTCGCCCTTGCTCTCCGGCCCGCGCCGCTTCCACCGCCGCATTCAGCGCCAAGATATTGGTCTGGAACGCGATGCCGTCAATCACCGTGATGATGTCGCTGATTTTCTCTGAGCTGCTGGTAATGTCTTTCATCGCCTGGA
>PWUP01000299.1 GCA_003562535.1 Gammaproteobacteria bacterium
AACTGCGGTGCGGTGGCCGAGGCCGCCAGCCAGATCAGCGGCGTTGGCAAGGTGCTGTTAGCCGATGACCCCGCATTGGCTCAAGGTGCGGCGGAAAATCTCACGCCGTTGCTGGTTGATTTAGCCGCGAACTTTACCCATATCCTGGCTCCAGCCACGACGTTTGGTAAAAACCTGCTACCGCGAGCAGCAGCCTTACTCGATGTCCAGCAGATTTCCGATATCAGTGCGGTCATCTCTGCTGATACCTTTGAACGCCCGATTTATGCGGGTAATGCAATGGCAACCGTGCAATCCAGCGATCCGATCAAACTCATCACCGTGCGCACCACGAAATTCGATGCCGTAGCCAGCACTGGGGGAGCCGCTGCCATTGAGTCCATTGACGGCGGCAGTGAGACCGGTTTGTCTGAATTTATCGGTGTGGATAAAGTCGTCAGCAGCCGTCCGGAACTGAGTGCTGCTCGGGTGGTGGTCGCCGGTGGACGCGGTTTGCAGTCTGCGGAGAATTTCCAATTATTGGAACAACTGGCTGATCGCTTCAATGCCGCCCTCGGGGCTTCACGCGCAGCGGTTGATGCCGGGTTTATTCCCAACGATTGCCAGATTGGCCAAACCGGCAAAGTGGTTGCGCCGGACTTGTATTTTGCCATTGGCATTTCGGGAGCGATTCAACATGTGGCCGGTATGAAAGACAGCAAGCTGATTGTTGCCATTAATAAAGACGAAGAGGCACCGATTTTTCAAGTGGCCGATTACGGTTTGGTCGCTGACGCCCTCCACGCCTTGCCTGAACTCATCGCTGCCCTGGATCAATAACTCATGAGCGACTGCGTTAAATACCTGCTTGATGAGCAGGACTTACCCCGCTATTGGTACAATATTGCTGCCGATTTACCCCAGCCCCTGCCGGCCGTGCTGCACCCAGGCACTCAACAGCCGATTGGCCCGGAAGATTTAGCGCCCTTGTTTCCAATGGCGGTTATTGAGCAAGAAGTCAGCACGGAACGCGAGATCGAAATCCCTCAACCGGTGCGCGACCTGTATCGGCAATGGCGACCGGCACCGCTATACCGCGCCCGCCGTCTGGAACAGGCTCTGGACACCCCCGCACATATTTATTACAAATACGAAGGCGTCAGCCCCACCGGCAGCCATAAACCCAATACCGCAGTGGCTCAAGCGTTTTATGCGCGTGAAGAAGGGGTTAAACGCCTGACTACGGAAACCGGCGCGGGGCAATGGGGGTCGTCATTAGCCCTGGCTGGGGCGTTTTTTGATCTCGACATTGAAGTGTTTATGGTTAAAGTCAGTTTTCAGCAAAAACCTTATCGCCGCGCTTATATGGAAAGCTTCGGCGCGGCCTGTATTGCCAGCCCCTCGGAACTGACCCAAGCCGGTCGCAGTATCTTGGCCGAGCATCCCGACAGCACCGGCAGTTTGGGCATTGCGATTTCCGAAGCCGTAGAACGTGCCGTGCAGCGCGATGACACCAAATACGCGCTCGGCAGTGTGCTCAATCATGTGTTGCTGCATCAAACGGTCATTGGTTTGGAGACCCATAAGCAAATGGAACTGGCCGGTGAGGCACCGGATATCCTGATCGGCTGCACCGGCGGCGGCAGTAATTTCGCCGGAATCGCCTTTCCGTTTATTGGGGCGAAACTGCGCGGCGGCTCTGGGCCAAGAATTATCGCCGTAGAACCGTCTAATTGCCCAACGCTGACTAAAGGCTGCTATGCCTATGACTTCGGGGATACCGCCCATCTGACCCCGTTGGTTAAAATGCACACGTTAGGCTCGACCTTTGTCCCGCCAGGTTTTCACGCGGGCGGACTGCGTTATCATGGTATGGCACCGCTGATCAGCCACCTGGCCCAACTTGGCGAGTTAGAAGCGCGATCTTACGGCCAGCTTGAGTGCTTTGCTGCTGGGATTGAGTTCGCCAAAGCCGAAGGCATTTTGCCGGCCCCGGAAGCCAACCACGCCGTTAAAGCCGCCATTGACGAAGCCTTGTATTGCCGAGAAGCCGGTGTGCAGCGCACCATCCTGTTCAATCTGTGTGGACATGGCAATTTTGATATGCAGGCGTATCAGGATTATGCCGCCGGCAATCTGCAAGATCAGCAGTATGATGAAGTGGAACTTGCCATGGCGCTGTCCGGTTTGCCATCGGTAGCCTGACAGCCCGCACCCTAAATAACCAGACTGTTACCAGCATTGAGGACACCGGCATGACTGTTGCCAAAGCACTCGTGGTAGATGACTCGAAAGTCGCGCACTTGACTCTGCGCAAATTATTGATGGAACGCTCGATTGAAGTCGATTGGGTGGGATCAGGTGAAGAAAGCCTCGATTATCTCAAGCATCAAACGCCCGATGTGGTATTCATGGACATCATGATGCCCGGCATGGACGGCTTTGAAACCTTACAAGCGCTGCACACCGACCCTGAGATTACCACCCCACAAATTGTGATGTGTTCAGCCAATGCCACTTCAGAAGACCGAGTGCTGGCAGAACAACATGGGGCGGTGGCGTTTCTGACTAAACCGTATACCGGCGCTGAACTGGATGCGCTATTAACGACATTAGCCACGGCAGCGCCACCCGCCGCAGCCCCTGCTGCTGCAGAGGAGCATGATGATCTGGAAGCGGCTTTATCTCGCTATGAAACCGCAGAGCCAGACTCTGCACCGACGCTCGACCCCCTGCCCGTCCCTGAACCGGCTGAACCTGAACCCGAACCTGTGGCACTCGAACCTCTAGCCCCTGTGGATCCAGCACCGCAACCCGAACCGGCGCCCATGCCTCCATCACCGCCGCCAGCACCCGAAGTACCCGCAGCAGTACCGGCCGCTGCTAGTGGCGTTGAAGTGCTAGAACGCGCTGACTTAGAATCCTTAATCCATGAGATTGCCGAGTCAGTCAACCGCAAGAATGCGGAGGTGATGATGCATGCCGCTCGCCAAGCCAGCGCCCGAGCCGCAGAAAGTGCCGCTCGGAAACTGATTGAAGAGCGCGTCCCCCCACAAAGCGAACCCGCGATTACCGCCTCTGAACTGCACACCTGGGGTCAACGCCTGGCTCAGCAGTTACAAACCGAGCTTGAGCAACAGCTTAAGCCGCAGGTCGAGGCTGCAGTACAGGCCAGTATTGGGGCTGCCGTTGAACAGACCTTAAACCGCACATTGACCAGCGAACAGTTTGGTCAACAGCTTGATCAACGCATCAGAACCACCGCCTTGGCAGCGGCAGAGGGACAATCGCGTGATATTGCCAATAAAGTGGTGCGTGATCGGTTAGCCGAACAACCGGTTGACAGTGGTGAGAGTCCATCCGGTCCGGCGCTCATGGTCGGTGGCATTGCCTTAGTATTGGCTATAGCCGCCTTAGGGGTGGCTGTGGTCAACTGGCTGGGGATTATTTAGAGCGGTCTGTAGGGCGGAGAGGCACTCATCCGCCCTAGAAGAAGTTGAGTGAATACTCAGCGCGGTTGGCGATAGCGCACATAATCCAACGCAGGCGGTAAACTGGCGTAATACGCCGCCAGATCGGCAATATCACGATCGCTTAACCCCCGAGCGATGCCGAGCATAATCGCCTGTGGGCGATGGCCGTTACGATAATCACGCAAAGTATGCGCTAAATAGCTTTCATGCTGCCCAGCAAGCACCGGATAATCAGGCAATAGCGGTGTTTTACCGTCCACACCGTGACAACCGGCGCAGCCGGCACGCTGAGCCGCTTCACGTCCAGCGCTGACATTGCCGCGCACCGGCGGGGATTGAGGCCGACGCTCGACTTGAGTGAGATAGGCCACCAAATCGGCAATCTGCGTATCACTGAGATCCGCCACATTGGCCAACATAGTCGGGTGGTTGCGTTCACCGGAGCGGTAGGCTTCCAAGGCCACTTTAATATACCCACCGGTTTGTCCGCTTAAGCGCGGCACATGATAAGTGGGGTACACATGGGTCTTACCCGGAGTTGAATGGCATCCTGCACAGGTCGAAAATATAAATTGTCCTGCTTGGGGATCACCGGCGGCTAATGCCGGATTGAACAATAAACAACACACGCCAACAACGGATAATTGTGCAAGCATTCGAGTAAGCATGGCGACGCCTTTCCTGTCAGTTAGTAGTTTGTAGGCAATGACCATAAAACAGTCATTGAATTATTAAGTTATTGCATTTATAACGTATCGAGCACAGCGCGATACCCCAATCGATAATCGGGATAGGTTGGCGTCCAGCCACTGGCCAGTAACCGCTGATTGCGACAGCGTTTGTTGCTGCGCGCCCGGTTGCGATCACGATCACTGGCTGTAGCGGGCACCGGCGCTGGACACTCCAATACTCCCGCTAACCACTCCAGCACTTCACATTGTAACGCTGGATGGCTGTCTACACCCAGATAAATCGGTGCAGGCTCTGGCAAACCAAGCACATGGTGTAACACTCCCGCACAGTCATCACGGTGAATCCGGTTGGTGTATAAGCCCGGTTCACACCGCGCTTGACCGCTTTGCACCTGACGGATGAGGTAGGTACGACCGGGGCCATAAATGCCCGCAAAACGCACCACTGAGGCCGAATAACCAGACTGTAATATGCAGTATTCACCAGTACGCAGGCTTTCAGGGGCAAAACCTTGGGCATCAGCGGGTGAGTCTTCATCCACCCACTCACCGGCGGTTTGGCCATAGACCGAGCTACTGGAGACAAACACCAAACGCTGTAGCGGTTCAGCGCGTTGCGCCAACAGCGCCAGCACATGACGCACCCCATCGACATAGGCCATGTGATAGTTCTCCGGGGTATAGCCACCGGCTGCCGCAGCATACACCAGTTGATCAATACCCTTGGGCAGTGCCGTTAAGGATTCTGGTCGGCTTAAATCCGCCGCCAACGGTCGGATCGCCTTGGGTAATGTGTGGGGATTGCGTTTCAACCCCCAGACTTCATGGCCCTCAGCCGCCAGCCTAAGCCCCAAGGCTGTGCCCACATCACCACAGCCAGCGATTACAATACGTGCCATATTTCCCACTTGTGTGATCGGTCATTGACTACTACTTTAGCGCCTCACGCCTTCAGTCGCCAAGTGTTAGATTGGTTTGACCGCCACGGTCGTCACCATCTGCCTTGGCAAACCGCCCCAACCCCCTATCGGGTATGGATTTCTGAGATCATGTTACAACAGACTCAAGTCACCACAGTTATTCCGTACTATCAGCGTTTCATGACCCACTTTCCCGATATTATGACTCTGGCCGCTGCACCGCTGGATCAGGTCTTGGCCTTATGGTCGGGTTTAGGGTATTACGCCCGGGCGCGCAATCTGCATCGCACCGCCGTTATCGTGTGTGATCACTATGGCGGTGAGTTACCCACGGATATCGACTCATTATCCCAGTTGCCGGGTATTGGCCGCTCGACAGCAGGGGCAATCTTAGCCCTCAGCTTGGGGCAACCCCAGGCGATTCTCGATGGCAATGTCAAACGGGTATTAGCCCGCTTTCATGCCGTGGAGGGTTGGCCGGGGCGCAGCGCTGTCATGCGCCAACTGTGGCAATTGGCCGAACAGTACACCCCGACACAGCGAGTGGCCGCTTACACTCAGGCGATGATGGATTTAGGCGCTATGGTGTGTAAGCGCCGCCGTCCGCAGTGCCACGCTTGCCCGTTGGCGGCGCACTGTCAGGCGCATGCCCAAGGCCGTGAACACGCTTATCCTGCACCGAAACCTCGGCGTGACAAACCCCTACGCCAAATACGGATGCTGCTGCTGTGCTCATCGCAACACCAGGTCTTATTAGAACAGCGCCCACCCACCGGCGTATGGGGCGGTTTATGGAGTTTTCCAGAATGCCCTATGGATGCGGATATTGCCACCTGGTGCCGGGAGCAGTATGGCGTGGTTGTCCAGGATTACCAGACTTGGGCGCCGCTGCGACATACCTTGAGTCATTTTCATTTAGAGATCACGCCGGTGTACAGTGTGGTTCAGCCGCTGGCGGATCGGGTCATGGCCGCTGATCGCCAAGTCTGGTATAACATAGAGCAACCGGACGCTCGCGGCTTGGCGGCTCCCGTTCAACGCCTATTAACCACTTTAGCTAACGATTTACGAGGATTAGCATGACTCGAATGGTACAGTGCATTAAGCTCGGCACCGAAGCCGAAGGACTACCCCGTCCGCCCTACCCCGGCGCGTTGGGGCAACGCATTTTTGACAACGTCTCCAAGCAGGCTTGGCAACAATGGCTCAGTCATCAAACCATGCTGATTAATGAATACCGTCTGACTCCCATCGACCCCAAAAATCGAAAATTTTTGGAAGAACAGATGGAACGCTTCTTTTTCAGCGGTGATTTTGCCAAACCAGAGGGCTATGTCCCACCGAAAACGTAACGCCGCTATTGACGAATGCGCCAGAAACCGGTTTAATAATCTTCTCACCTCAATGGCCAGGTAGCTCAGTTGGTAGAGCAGGGGACTGAAAATCCCCGTGTCGGCAGTTCGATTCTGTCCCTGGCCACCATGAAATCAAATAGTTGTGCTGGTTTTTTCGGTAGCCTATTTTCTGGTCTTCCAGTCATTGAGCTTATTGGGTAATTCAGTGGGATCGTTGACGACGACATAATACCATGCCCCCCAATCCCCCGCTGTATTGACGGCACTGACCCAACGCTCGGCGGCCTTGGCTTTGCTATCGGCATCATCCGTATATTGGCCTTTCAGTTCAATAATTAATGTCAAGCCAATATCCAGTTCGGCGATAAAGTCAGGGATGTAGTTCGCCGCCATGCCATTGTGGCGATACGGGATGGTAAACCCCAAATGC
>PWUP01000173.1 GCA_003562535.1 Gammaproteobacteria bacterium
AAACCGCCAAATCCGCTACCAGTGCGCCTTCTGCGGCATTATCCTGAGCAATCAGCAATTGCCGCTGCTGATCCCGGCAGGCGAGTGCCGCCGGTAACACCCCCCGTACCCCGCGCAGCTCCCCACCTAATGCCAGTTCACCCAAACATTCATAGTCAGCCAAAGCCGCCGCTGGAATTTGCCCAGAGGCGGCTAAAATCCCCAAAGCGATGGGCAAATCAAAACGCCCCCCTTCTTTGGGTAAATCCGCCGGGGCGAGATTGACTGTGATCCGACGGCTGGGAAATTCAAATCGACTGTTGGTGATCGCACCCCGTACCCGATCGCGGCTTTCCTTAACCGCCGTTTCTGGCAAGCCCACCACAGTCGTACCGGGTAAACCGTTAGCCAAATGGACTTCAACCTGTACAGGTGGTGCTTGGACACCGAGTGCAGCGCGGCTATGGACTATAGCAAGGGACATAAGCGGTCATCCTATCGTCGATCTTGAGAAAGAAAAACTTGCATCTGTAAATTGTTTGTATAAAATAGTTGTACAAAGCTTACCGTGTTGCCAATCTTTAACTCATAGTCAACGATTTGCCGTGATACGGTGGCTTAAACTTTGCAAATCCGTTTAAGGTGACGATCATGACTCGAATTTTGACACTTTGCGCCGCAGCGATCAGCCTCGTGGTAATCACCCAAGCAACCGCCCAAAAGGCCGACGCCTTATCGACTACGGCAACCTCTGAGTGGCTAGCTCATGTTATGGTAGCGGGCAATGGGTATGACTGTCTTGTCGACCCGTCGCCCCGAGCGACACCCGACCCGACATCACGACTGAGTGATATGCTGTTGCAACACCGGGCGGTCAGTCGGCTGCCGTTTAATCCTGATATCGCAACACAACGCTCTGAAACAGAAACCGTTGATCAACCCAACCACACTGGCCAGTGTGGCTAGTACAATACCGACGTATTCAGTCACTCAATGAATATCGCCATTATCGGTACAGGTATTGCGGGGCTTGTGGCTGCGCATCATCTGTATCGCAATCATCAACTCAGCGTGTTTGAAGCCAATGATTGGATTGGCGGTCATACCCATACGCTGGATGTGGAGATTGCCGGCCAGTACTACGCCGTTGATACTGGGTTTATTGTGTTTAACGACTGGACTTACCCTCATTTTATTGACCTGCTCGACCAGATTGGTGTGGCTTCTCAGCCCACGACCATGAGCTTCAGCGTGTCGTGTCCCCACATCGATTTAGAATATAACGGCAATAACCTCAACACACTGTTCGCACAGCGACGTAATTTGTTGCGTCCATCGTTTTATCGCATGATTGCCGATATCTTGCGCTTCAATCGGCAGGCTCCAGAATTACTCGACCAGCAACCTGCGCTGACTTTAGGCGACTACCTGAACCGCGAGGGTTACAGCCGCTTTTTCATCGAACACTATATCATTCCCATGGGGGCAGCAATCTGGTCAGCTGATCCGCAGTATATGCTGACCATGCCCGCCGAGTATTTTATCCGCTTTTTTAAAAACCACGGTTTATTGAGCGTTAGCCACCGCCCGCAATGGCGAGTGATTCGTGGCGGTTCACGCGAATATGTACACAAGCTCACCGCCCCTTGGCGTGATCGCATCCGCGTCAATTGCCCCGTGCAGCAGGTACACCGCTTGGACGATCAAGTGGAATTAACCTTAGCTGATGGTGAAACCGCTTATTTTGATCAGGTGATTATCGCCACCCACAGCGATCAGGCGCTGCGTATGCTGGCCGATCCTTCGCCCGCCGAACGCGAAGTTTTAGGGAACATTGCCTATCAAGACAACTCCGTGGTGTTGCATACTGACACCCGTTTATTACCGCGACGGCGTTTGGCGTGGGCGGCTTGGAATTATCATTTGCAAGATCAAAGTTTACAGCAACCGATGACAGTCACTTACAATATGAATATACTTCAAGGCTTACAAAGCCCTGAAACATTCTGCGTGACGCTTAACAATGATTCGGCCATTGACCCGAATCGGGTACTGGCTCGCTTGCGTTATCAGCATCCGCTGTTCACCCCTGCGGCCGTTGCCGCCCAGGCACGCCAAGCTGAAATCAACGGGGTGCAGCGTACCTGGTATTGCGGCGCGTATTGGGGTAATGGCTTCCATGAAGACGGTGTGGTCAGCGCCTTGCGAGTCATTGAACAATGGTCTGCTCAGCATCCAGCGGCGACTTAGCACAAACACCTATCATGCAAAGCGCGATTTATCACGGTTATCTCGGTCACCGCCGCTGGCAACCTCAGCCGCATCAATTCCGCTATGCGGTCTTTATGCTGTATCTGGATCTTGACGAGTTGGATACGCTGTTCCAACCCTATTGGCTGTGGTCTGCCCACCGCCCCGCACTGGGCTGGTTTCGGCGCAGTGATTATCTTGGCGATCCGGCCCGCCCTCTGGCTGAATGCGTACGAGATCATGTTGAACAGCACACCGGTCAGCGCCCCAATGGGCCTATCCGCTTATTAACCAATTTGCGCTACTACGGCTATTGCATCAATCCTATCAGCATTTATTATTGTTTTGATGAACGTAGCGAACAGGTAGAGAGTCTGGTGGCTGAGGTCACGAACACCCCTTGGCGCGAACGCCACAGTTACGTTCTACATAACGGGCGCTTAGCCGATGGCCGCCATGAGTATTACTTTGATAAGGATATGCATGTGTCCCCATTCATGCCCATGGATTTACGCTATCATTGGCGCGGTAACGAACCGGGGGAGCGTTTAGGCGTGCATCTGCGGATTTTAAACAATGGCAATTGCCCTTTCGATGCCACACTAGCGCTACACCGTCGGGAAATTAACCGCGCCAGCTTAGCCGGGGCGCTATTACGCTACCCGCCTATGACCTTGCGGGTCGCTTGGGGCATTTATTGGCAGGCATTACGCTTGTGGCTTAAGCGCGTTCCATTTCACGATCACAAAGCCAGTGGATCAGTAAACCAATGAGAGAATCGGCAATTCCGTCCACCCAATCGGTTGAACAAGACGGTTTCATGTTACGACTGTTGCGGCGTTTAGTGTTCAATCGTTTGGCCGGACTGCAACAAGGTTGCGTTATCATTCATGAGGCTGATGGGCAGCAGTATCGTTTCGGTCAGGCCACCGACGCTTACCCGCTCACCGCCCATGTGCACATGCACGACAACAATACCTATCGGCGCTTGGCACTGCGTGGCAGTATCGGCGTTGCCGAAGCCTATATGGCGGGGGAATGGAGCTGTGATGATTTAACCGCACTGATGCGGATTTTTGTGCGTAATCGTGAAGTGCTGAATGGTCTGGAACACGGTCCGGTCAAGCTGGCCATGTGGTTGTTCCGCGCTGCGTATCGACAGCGGCGCAACACCCGCGATGGCAGCCGCGACAATATCGCCCAGCACTATGACCTCGGCAATGACTTCTATCGGCTGTTTCTCGACGAAACGCTGATGTACTCCAGTGCCGTATTTGAACGCCCGGAAATGTCTCTGCACGAAGCCTCGGTCGCCAAGCTGGATCGCATTTGCCGCAAGCTGGAATTAAAACCCAGTGATCATGTGCTGGAAATCGGCAGCGGCTGGGGCGGGTTCGCCCTACATGCGGCCCGTCATTACGGCTGTCGAGTCACGACGACAACGATTTCCAAGGAGCAGCATCGTCTGGCTTGCGAGCGCATCGCTGCCGCCGGGCTTGAAAAGCAAATCACCGTGTTACTTAAAGATTACCGCGATCTTGAGGGACGCTACGATAAACTGGTCTCGATTGAGATGATTGAGGCTGTGGGCCATGAATACTTGGACACCTACTTCAATACCTGCAATAAACTACTCAAAGATGATGGCTTAATGTTATTACAGGCCATTACCATCATGGATCAGGAATACGACCGCGCGCGGCGGGCGGTGGATTTTATCCAAAAATACATTTTTCCCGGTGGTTTTATCCCTTCATTAACGGCGCTATGCGGCTCGCTGACCCGAGTCACCGATATGCGTTTATTCCACCTGGAAGACATCGGCCCACACTATGCCTTGACGCTGCAACACTGGCGTAACCAGTTCCGCGCTAATCTCGACCGAGTACGCGAACAGGGCTTTGATGAGCAATTCATCCGCATGTGGGAATACTATTTGTGCTATTGCGAAGGCGGTTTCACCGAACGCGCTATCGGTACGGCGCAGTTGCTGCTGAGCAAGCCGTTTAACCGCCGCGCACCACTGGTTCCGACTTTAGGTTAGCGAACCGTCTCGATAAGTACATCCAACTCAAGGGGACGACTGCGCTTTATCACGGGTCGGTCGCCTCCCCTGCTGCTTAGGTCACTAAACCATGCCGGTAATCTCCCCTCGGATTAAACGTCTGCTGACTAATTTCATCGCCTTTCAGATCGGCTGGTTCGCCTGCGTGATCGCTGGCGGCTCGCAATGGCCGTGGTTAGGCACAGCGGTGGCTTTGAGCGTGGTCAGCTTACACTTGGCACTCACCCCGCAGCCACGGCTGGAATGGCCGTTACTGGCTTGGGCAGCGCTGATTGGCCTGGTGCTGGACAGCCTGCCGGTGATGCTTGGGGTAGTGGTCTATCCGCAAGGCACATTCATTCATGGACTGGCCCCGCATTGGATTATCGCCATGTGGGTACAATTTGCGACCTTGCTGAATGTCAGTCTGCGCTGGTTACGCGCCCGCTATGGCATCGCTGCCGTGGCCGGAGCGCTGCTGGCACCACCTGCCTATTATCTGGGTGCCGGGTTTGGTGGCATGCAGTTCACCGAACCCCACTGGCAGGGCTTATTAGCGCTTGCCGTGGTGTGGGCGCTTGCCATGCCGGTTCTGCTGTGGCTGGCTCAGCGCTATGACGGTCATACACCCACGGCGGTTTAACCGCCCTGTATTTCTGGAGAATTCATGTTAAAACTTGCAATTACCGCTATGGAACGCGGACTAATCCCGGAAACGCTAATCCGCATCGGGATTCGTCAACTGTTGAAGCAACGCTTGCGCAGCCAAGCCGCTCCGCAGCAGCCGACGCTGGAGCAATTCCAGGCAGAATTAGAAGCGGGCCCGATTGCCTTGCACACCGATAAGGCCAATGAGCAGCACTATGAAGTACCTGCAGAATTTTTCCAGTACATCATGGGTCGGCATATGAAATACAGTGCCTGCTACTGGCCTGAGGGGATAAACAGCCTCGATGATGCCGAAGTCTCCATGTTGCAGTTAACTGCCGAACGCGCTGCGCTGGAGGACAAGCAAACGATTCTGGAGCTGGGCTGCGGTTGGGGTTCGTTAACCCTGTGGATGGCTGAACAGTACCCCGGAGCAACCATCACCGCCGTCTCCAACTCAGCGCCACAGCGGCAGCATATCGAACGAATGTGCGCTGAGCGTGACCTGACTAATGTCCGCGTCATCACCGCCGATATGAATGATTTCTCGACTGATCAACAATTTGATCGGGTGGTTTCCGTAGAAATGTTTGAACACATGCGCAATTATCGCGAGCTATTAGCGCGAATCGCCGCGTGGCTAACACCCGATGGGGCGTTGTTTGTGCATGTATTCAGTCACCGCCAATACGCCTATCCTTTTGAGACCGAAGGCGATGACGACTGGATGGGCAAATATTTCTTCACCGGCGGACTGATGCCGTCACGCGACCTGTTACCGCGCTTTCAGCAGGATTTGCGACTGGAAGACCAATGGCATCTCAATGGCCAGCATTACCAAAAAACGTGTGAAGCTTGGCTAAGCAATCACTATCGGCATCGCGATGCTATTTTGGCGATTTTCCGCGACACTTATGGCGGCGAGGCACAAGCTCGTCTATGGTTCCATCGCTGGCAGGTGTTTTTCCTCGCCTGTGCCGAATTATTCGGTTACCGCCACGGCGAAGAATGGGGAGTCTCCCATTATCGTTTTCGCCGTTAGCCACTAAATCAGCAGCGTGGGCAGGGCTCCACGGGCAGTCCGCGTCTCAGCCAGCCCGGACCCGCCGCGCTGCCCACCATGCCTTCCGAGATGTTATGGACCTGGGTGAAACCATAATCCAGCATCGCCTGCTGTAACTGGCTGCTGCGGTTGCCGGTACGACAAATCAGGGCAATCGGCGCATCGGTATGCCCCTCGGCCGCACGGAGCACATCGCGCACAAAACCTTGCCCACCTTCAGGGTGGTACATACTGATCCGTTTAGCGCCTTCAGCCACTCCGGTTTGGCGCCATTCCTGTGGCTGGCGGATGTCGATAATGGTCAGCTCGCCTTGTTGCGCCCGCTCAAACGCCTCGGTGGCGGTCAATTGCAACACCGGTGGATTACCTGCGCTGATGGCCGTCGCCAATGTCAGCAACAGCCCCCCAAGCGCGTACCGCCAGACTCGATAGCGGATTGATATGGATCGTTGTGGCAAAAACATAGCCGTCGTCCTCACTATTGGGCATGATGATGTAGTGTACCGTGAATCACTGGCTTGCCGAAGGGGGGCAATATGCACGCTTTTGACGAACAATGGCAGATTCGTAAACCTGCGGTGGTCAGCGAACAGGGGGTGGTTGCCGCCCAGCATTATTTAGCCGCCCAGGCCGGTATCGACTGCCTAGCGGCTGGTGGCCATGCGGTGGATGCCGCCATTGCCACCGCGCTGGCGCTGAACGCGGTGGAACCGTGGATGAGCGGCTTGGGCGGCAATGGCTATATGGTCATCTGGTCAGCTGCCGAGCAGCAGGCTTATGCCTTAAACTTTCAGGGTCAGGTACCTGCCGCCTTGAACCTTGATGACTACCCCATCGATTCTCACGCACCGCTGA